>JACZJK010000032.1 GCA_014860575.1 Bacteroidales bacterium | reverse complement strand
GGGTTATTTCACCCTATCATGAAGATGATCCCTCCTTTTCAGATCATCCGCACATAAAAGAGTTAGCCGAAAACTACAACCGGCTGCTTGAATTATTCTCCCAGGCTTACAATCACACGCTTACACCTTTCTGATTTTCATCGCTGAGTAGCAGCCGGCCAGCTTTACCCCTGCTGAAATTTTACAACCATGCATCAATTATCCATAAATTTTGAGACCGCCGGCCACGAGCCACTAACACCGGCGCCAACAGCCCGCCAGTTGCGATCCATGTACTACGAAAACATGATTCAGGCTTCAACCCTGAACAGGGAATTAAGGCGCCAGGACACCGCACAAAGAAACGCAGAGGCTAAAGCCTGGGAATCGAAAATGGATACCTGGGTGCCGGAAGATCAGAAGGCAGAGGATCATCTGGACCTGATCACCGCAAAAGCCGACAGAGGCAAACCACTTTCAAAAACTGATCTCAAAATTATTGAATCCTTGTTTCTCCCTGATATTCTGCGCAATACGTTAATACCCGAAGTATCATGACGAATTCTACCTGCAATTCCATCCTGAAACTGACACCAAAAAAATTCTGTAACTCACAGAATAACAGGTCTATATCACCCTTAATAAACTATTTGAAAAGCTGTACCTATGTTGTACCTACTCAAGAAAAAAGCCTGCAATCACTTGATATACAGGCTTATATAGTTATATCCGTTGTCCGACTAGGGCTCGAACCTAGACTCTTCTGATTCAGAGTCTGTGTATGAAGATTGTCAACATATATGAACACTTGTGGACATTTGACATCACTCTGTTATACAAGCATATAAAGCTGCTGGAACTTGTAGCATCTTGACTATCATTTATCGTCATTTATTTCAGTGGTATGCTAAAAAGTATGTTTATTAAGGGTCATAAGAATAGCCGCTAATATCGTTTTTTAAGGTTAAAATTCAACTTGTGTACCTTTGCGCCCCAAAAAAAAATTGACTTATTGATGACAGAAATTCTTAGTTTGTTTAGATCAAAAATTAAAAAAGCAAGAATATGAACTATAAAATGAACATCGTACTGGAGAACCGGACTCCAAAGAGCAATGGAAAATTCCCAATCAAGCTGCGGATCACCTCTGGGAAAAAGCAACGCTATTTTAATCTCCCCATGTCCAAAACTAATAATATTCTTTTTGAAGCTTCAAAGGAAGAGTGGCTGAGAATCCAGACTCAAAGCCCCAGAGGAAGTCTTCATGATATCAAACTATTGATTCCAAAAGTGTTGGAAGAAGCTCAGAAAGAAGCCCAAAAGATACAACCGTTCTCATTCGAGGAATTCAGAGATAGATTTTATGGGCAGGGTGAAGTAAAAAATCTCTTTGGATATTTCGGGAAATTCATAAAGGAATTGACAGATAATGGACGGGTATCAACAGCACAAAGTTATCAAAGTGCTTACAATAGCTTCAAAGGGTATGATCCGGGCATGGACTTTAACAAGGTCACACCCGATTATCTTACACAGTATGAAAACTGGTTTGTCGCCATACCAGAAGCTGAAGATAAAAAACCTCGCTCCGCGACAACTGTCGGGATCTATTGTCGATGCCTTCGTACAATATTTAACCTTGCAATTTCAGATGGTGTGACAACCAATTATCCCTTTGGCAGGGGTAAATTCACTCCACCAGCCGGTTCCAATATCAAAAAGGCTCTGGCCCTGGATGACATTAAGAAAATAATAGATTTCGAGACTGTTTCAGGTTCACCAATGGACCAGGCACGCGACCTTTGGATTTTCTCCTACTTTTCAAACGGCATGAATTTTAAGGATATATGTAGTATCCGGGAAAAAGACGTGAAGATCAGTGATGGTGAAACCACGATTGAGTTTGTCAGGGCCAAAACTCAGTTAAGCACAAAAGGCAATCAGAAAAAAATAGAGGTGCTGCTTGTAAAGAAAACTGAAGCAATCATTGAAAAGTGGGCAAAATTCAAGGGTGACCCCGAAAACTACATCTTTCCTTTTTTCAAGAAAGGATTTTCACCGTTACAAAAACGAACTGCTGTTCAAAACCTGGTAAAAACCACAAACAAGTATCTCAGTAGAATGTGCGTGGATTTTGGCCTCGAAAAAATTACCACCTATCATGCCCGCCATTCCTATGCTTCCATCTTGAAGGAAAGCGGAGCGCCGGTTGAGTTTATCAGCGAATCCCTCGGACATTCTGACATAAAAACAACCGATAATTATCTTAAATCCTTCAGTATTAAGCATAAAAGGAAGTGGGCAGAGGCATTGAGGGGTCAATCAGACGATCCAGTTCCTATTAAACAAGATAATTCGGAGTTGAATATAATTAATTGAGCATTTATGTTTTTTCTATTTTTTTATCCTTTATTTTCTGAGACGTATATTTATAATTGTATTGAGAAATTAATGATTATGATTTAAAGGACTGATTTACAGATAAATAATAAGACTAATTAACATCAATATCTTACAAACGTATTTATAAAAAACTGATTAACAGCGCTTTCGAAATTATGGACTTTAAACTTATTCCAGCATCTCCACCATAACTGCATAGACCAGATTTAGCCACTGAGCAGCATTGTTCGTTCTTTGAAATATTTTTTACAAAAAACTGCTAACCAGAATTTAACAACTGATATAATTTCCATTTTACTCAAATACAAATTTTTACAACCAATTTTTATTTCAATTCATTTTATTACCCGCTATTCAATGCCAATGCCTTCTTCAATCTCACCAACGTACAAATTTTTCACCAGTACACATCCCCACAAATTCAATTACCTTTTTTTATTACTAACCTTCAACAAAAATCTCGCACAGCTCAGGCGTTACATCAATAAGCCGATGCGAGGGGTTGTCAAATAAACAGCCTAATATTTGCTACAATCATCCTAACGCCATGATTGCATGTATTTTATTAAATTTCTTTTATTATGAAAAAAAAGAAATCATTTGAAATTTTAGAGTTGCTCTCTAAGCTGACAATCAGCATTGAGAAAATAGAGCAACAACTGGCAGGCTCAACCAGCACAAACGAGCCGGAATATTTGTCTATCGATGAACTAGCAAAATTAACAGGACTTAGTAAAAACACGATTTATCAAAAGCGTTCGAGGCGTGAAATTCCCGCCTACAAATTTGGAAGGGAACTTCGATTCAAGAAATCTGATCTTAATACCTGGATGGAAACTAAGAAACATCCGATGTTGAACTTATTACAGGAGGTAAAATGACCCAAAAAAAAATTGAAAATCAATTAATTGTTACTACAACCCCGTTGTTGCCCATTGAGGGCTTCCCTGAGTTTATCCAGGAATTCATAACAACATGTACATCAACTTACCAAACCCCACGTGATTATTGGGCAAGTGGTGTTATTATCGCTACAGCGCTTGGCATTGGCGATAAGATTGTGATTAAAACCAAGTATACTGATGCGCCAATACTTTGGCTGTGTAACGTCGGCGATGTTTCAATCGGCAAAACTGAGCCGCTGAAGTTATGTCTGCAATATTTTGAGCAGAAGGACAATGCATCAATCTCGACCTACAACAAGGCGATTGAAGACTGGGAGAGGACTCAGAACGGGACGGACACAAGCAACGGAACGGAAAGACCCCGTTGTTTTCAATACATTTTAAAAGATGCCACTCCGGAAGCTATGGCTGAGGTGCATTCGGTTAATTCCCGTGGAATTATTTATTACCGGGACGAACTGAAGGGATGGATTGATGATTTTGGACGATACAACAAAAGCGGTGAGCAATCGAACATGCTTTCTTCTTTTAATCAGGTGTCTATGCCCTATAATCGCAAAGGCTCGGCCAGAATTACAAATATTCCGAAACCATTTATTCTGGTTGCAGGTGGAATACAACCGGACTTACTTCCTACCCTGGCTAAAGATGCACGGGCAGAGAGTGGTTTTCTGGCAAGGTTTGTATTTGCCTTTCCTGATAATCCTGTAAAACCAAATTATAGCAAGGATGTTGTTCCGCCGGAACTATTCCAGCAGTTTGGATTATTCCTTGAATCTTTGGCAAAAATCCCTGAAACCATAACCCTGAAGCTGGGAGAAGAGGCAGAACTTTACTATGCCGAATGGTTTAACCACAATGCAGAAACTTCAAATGCAACAGAGATCGGATACCTAAAGGGTGTTTACGGAAAATTCGACATCATCTGCATACGCATAGCAATCGTAATCCGAGGAATGAACATGTTTTTCAATTCCGAAACATCAGACGAGATTACATTTGAGGAGATGAAGGCCGCAGTTGATATCACCGAATATTTCCGGGCAACAGCCCTAAAAGTCTATGACAGGATTTTTGGTGAAGGAAAGTTACCCCCAATCAACCGGGCTCAGGTAATCCGCTATCTCGTAAATGAAGCTGGGTTGCCTAAAACCGAGGTAGCAAGACTTCTTGGTGTAGAAAGACCAACAGTATATCGGGCGCTCAAATAAACCAAAGTGATACAGTTGTGTTACATGCAAAAGCCTTGCCTGACCTGGGTTTGGACTGAATGTAACATGTAACACAACGTATTCTTTAATTCAATAATTATTAAGTATGTTATTATTTATTATAAAACAAAAGGTACATGTTACACCGGCATTTACGCATTCAATATTAGTCAGTTAAGGTGTTCACCAGTGTATCACCAAAATGCAATAGCAATGTTAAACGAATACAGTAAAAATGAGAAATGAACTCAATTATCCAGGGCAAACGGATTCAACAGTTTGCCACTCTTCCATTGATGAAATGATCGCAAGGTTTGCGCTTGCCCTACCAAAGGAAAACGGTACTGAAATTGGCGCAACCGAATTAAACGAGGAATTAAAAAACAAGGGAAGATTTATTGAACCGGAATTATCTGATGAATGCCTCGATAAAATTATAGAATTAAAGGCAATAGCTGAAGGCATCGGAGAAAAGATCATCGAACATGCTCCGTTTACTGAAAAACCGGAATTCAAGATCAAATATCAAAAAGAGCTTAATCACCAGCAGCTTACAGCTGTTACAACCACTGACAGACCAATGCTTGTTATTGCAGGCGCGGGCAGTGGTAAAACACGGGTGATAACCTACAAGGTGGCTTATTTGATCGAGAACGGGGTGCCTCCCAGTGAAATCTTATTGCTGACTTTTACACGGAAAGCGGCAGACGAAATGCTTGGCAGAGTTGAAAGCCTCCTGACAGAAACTGCTGTCGGCAATGTGTTGGGCGGTACTTTTCACCGCTTCGCCAACTATGCGCTACGCAGATGGGCTTATCTTATTGGAATCCCGAACAATTTCACAATTATTGATACTGAAGACACTGCCGATATTATTGATCTGGTAAAAAAAGAGTTAGGCATAACGGGAATGAAGGATGGTCCGGCATTTCCAAGGAAGGGGAAAATACAGAAGATAATTTCGAGAGCCAGAAATCTGGAGCGTTCAGTTAAAGACGTAATAACCGAATTTTTTGATGAAAACCTTGATTATGTTGAAGAAATCGAAATCCTTGACCAGGCCCAGCAAAAATACAAAGCAATGTCGAACCTGCTTGATTACGACGATTTAATGTTGGTTCTCAGAGATAAGCTTCGGGACAACGAAGAATTCCGGAGTCGGATTCAGCAGTCAATCAAGTATGTTTTGGTTGATGAATACCAGGATACAAATAATGCTCAACGGGAGATTGTTGAGTTACTTGCTGGGGAAAACGGCAAAGTAACAGTGGTGGGCGATGATTCACAAAGCATTTATGGTTTCCGGGGAGCAAATTTTGAGAACATTTTAAGGTTCCCGCAAAGCTTCCCCAGTTGTGGGATAGTTATGATGGAGCAAAACTACAGAAGCGATCAGGGCATTTTGAACTTCTGCAACGATGTCATCAGCAACGCTCGCTTGGGCTTCAAGAAAAAACTCTTCGCAGAGCGTGATACTGGTAAAAAACCAATAGTCAGAAGATTTGCTGACGGACAGGATGAAGCAGAATTTATTGTTGACACCATGCTTGAATTGCGGGAAAACGAACTCGACTATGAAGACTTTGCCGTTCTGACAAGGGCAAGCTGGCACTCAAACTATGTACAAGCGGAACTTCAAAAAAGAGGCATCCCTTATATTGTAGTCGGCGGAATTAAGTTTAGCGAGCGTCGGCATGTCAAGGACCTTATGGCGATGATAAAAATTACTGAAAATTCCCTTGACGCTTTGTCATGGCACAGGATTTTAAAACTCATCGAAGGTATTGGCGAATTCAAAGCAAGAGAAATTGTTGATCAGATTCATCAAAATAAGGGCGTTATAGAGCTTTCCAGGTTTTCAAAGCGCATGTATTATCCCGAACTTGAAAGGCTTCAGGCCACACTGAATCAGGTTATAGAAGGCAATTTCACCGTATCACGGACAGTTGAAATTATGATTAACTATTACAAACCGATTCTGAAGCAGATAGAAGATGACTATGCCTCGCGAAACAAGGACCTTGATATTTTTGCCATCATTGCCGGGAAATACGACGACATGAGAAAATTTTTGACCGACTTTGCACTTGACCCACCATCAAACCGGTACCAGGATGAAAATACACCCATGACAGAACCTGATGAAAAACCTATGGTTATCAGTACCATTCATTCTGCTAAGGGTCTTGAATGGCATACAGTTTTCCTGCCATTCGCACTTGACGGACTGATCCCATCGATAAAAGCATTGGAAACAATCGAAAAGCTTGAAGAAGAGCGCCGGTTATTTTATGTGGCTTGTAGCAGGGCTATGGAGAATCTGTATATTACAATGCCAGCTTATGTTCCTGTTTATGGAGCAGTTTTTACTTTGCCGACGAGATTTCTTTACGATGTTGAAGAAAGTCATTATGAGGTTTTGAATTAAAAACCATGCTTGGTAGGTATGAATAATATCAGGTGATCGTTTCGCAGTAATGAAATAGCATTACAAGTAAAGCTCGGTTAGAGTAAAAGACTGACCGGGTTTTTTATAATTATTTATATAATAGTATGTTATCTTCTAAAGTAACGCTGATTAAGTCTCCCTTCCAATGTTTAGCAACAAGTGCTTATTTCAGTAAGTAAAATTTAGCCTTACATTGCAAATGTGTTTATATTTGCTTTTCATACGCCATTATAAAACTAAGCTACCTGTCCAATACTTCCAACTCCAAAATGAAGCAACGAATTGCCGGTTACATTTTTGACAACTTGTTTCCCTTGTTTGAACCCAAATCAAGTGAAAGCAGAGCTTTTGGGAAGCTGGCAAACTGGTTGTCTCATTTTCAGATTAATTCCAAGACCCACTTTGAACAAACACCACCACAATATTCTCCAGGCCTTGCTGTACTGGTAAATCTTATTCAAAGGGGTCAACCTACCCGGCTCAATCTTTATGCTTTACAGGAAATGGTAAAGCGCAGCTCATTGCTAACAATTGACCATGACAATCTGGTAAGCATTAATGCAGGTTTCAAGGATAACAATAAAGAAATTGCAGACCAAGTGTTGAGAAGCCTGCATATCATTGATCCAAGGCTAAACCGAAACACTCTTGCTAAAACCTATCACCAATCATGGGAGAAGCTGGACAGTCCGTTTGAAGAAGGATTCCTTTATAAGAAACTTCCTTCAGCCCTGGGTTCAAAATTGCAGAACAATGCGGATTTTATTCTGCAATTAATGGCTAAACAAAGGAGTATTACTTCGATTACAGTAGACGCGATAAATAAGGAGGGCTTAACAGAAAGGGTAAGGAATAATTTCCAGGACCAAAGAACCGATTTTTCCATTGAATTTCCTTATCATCAAGATAACAAGCCCAGGGGGATTGTTGTTGAAATAGACGGCACACAACACAACAACGACAGCCAAAGATACCTTGACACAGAAAGAAATAAGGCGGTAGCTTATTCAGGTTGGCATAATACCTTACGAATTAGCACAGCAGACTTTACCAATACTCATCTGGAGCAAAAGATTATTAATCTTTTGCTTCCTGCAATCTCAAACCTTTACATCAAGGTCTGTTATGAGAACTATTGTAGAACTCTATTGGACAATGGATTAAAACAGGAAATACTTGAAATCTGCTTAATCCCATTTGCCATCGCGCGAATTCAGTTGGCAATCATTGAATCGCTGGCTCGTGGATTTTTGACTTCCAACTCCAAAGCTTTTAAACTTGCAGTATTAGAACGAGATGTACCCTTTGCCAGGATTGCACTTGATGATTTGCTGAAGCTTGTAGAAGTTTTAAACTCACTTACCGAAAAGCCTATTGAGCTACCTGAAATAGACTTGCATGTTTTCAACACAACCGAGTTTGCAAAAAGCAAGTTTCAAATTGTAAAGTGCCGGTTGGTTGAAGAATTTGATAAAAACGAGAGATATGATCTGTTGATTGATCTTGCAGTACTCGAAAGAGATCAGAGTCCTCCAATTATAGCATGTAATGCCACTGAAGTAATTTCTATCAGGTCTGTACACTATATTGAGACCCAGCGAAAGGTTCAAACCCAAGACTTAATTAAATACCGGCGATTTTTCAGAAAAATTGAAAACACTGATCAGTGGGTTGTTACGGATAAGATTATTGAGGGCAGCTTGCAGTATTTGTTGCAATCTATCTTCAGAAAAAAGGATTTCAGAGATGGGCAGCTTCCCATTTTAAACAGCTCATTGCAGTGCAAAAGTGTTATCGGACTGTTGCCTACCGGCGGTGGAAAATCTCTGACCTACCAGTTATCAGCGTTATTGCAACCAGGTATCTGCCTGGTCATTGATCCCATACGTTCTCTTATGAAAGACCAGGTAGATGGCTTAAATCGCAATCTAATTGATAACTGCATTTACATCAACTCTACCCTACAAGGGGAAGCGAAACGAAGTGCAATGCGGCGACTGGCTGAAGGAAAAGCACAATTTGTCTTCGTATCGCCGGAAAGGCTCCAAATGGAGGATTTCAGAACCATATTGGAGGATTTGTATAAGTCCAATATTTTCTTCAGCTATTGTGTTATTGACGAGGCTCATTGTGTATCTGAGTGGGGCCATGATTTCCGTACAGCATATCTTAGACTAGGTGAAAATGCAATAAAATACTGCAAAACCAAAAATCTGGAAAGCCTGCCATTATTTGGGCTTACTGCTACTGCTTCCTATGATGTGCTGGCCGACGTGCAAAGGGAGCTGTCCGGTAATGATGAACGCAACCGATTGCCCGAAGATTCAATTGTAAGGGCTGAATTTACCAAACGGCATGAACTACAATACCTGATTGAAGAAGTTGACTTCCCAGAAAAAGAATTTGAAAACATCTGGGGTTTAAAAAATGAACTGGGTAAGCGCAAACAGCAAAGAGCCTTGCAGTTGGTCAATGAAATACCATATACAATAATTGACTTCCTCACAGATGAATCCAAAATCTTCAGCAAAGATGACTGGGAAAAGAATGAAAAAAAAGAACAGCATTCTTTTCAGGAGATGCAGTTAGATGAATACAACCCTAACCTGTTTTACCTTGATCAGCAGGCAGCGCTGATTTTCTGTCCGCATACAAAAGGGATTTTTGGAGTTACTGATAAGTTTAAAGTAGATAAAAACGGCAACCCTGTAACTCCCAGAGAAGGCTATTTTGATGTGCTGGAAAAACTTGAAAACATCAAAGCAGGTTTTTTTATCGGCAGTGGCGATGACTCTTCGGTTTCTTCTATCATTCAGGAAGGATCTTTTAATAACCAGGATAAATTCATCAACAATGATCTGAATCTGATGGTAGCCACCAAAGCATTTGGCATGGGTATTGACAAGGAGAATATCAGGTTTACCATTCATACCAACTACCCTGGTTCCATTGAAAGTTTTGTACAGGAAGCTGGCCGGGCAGGAAGAGATAGGAAGCTGGCCCTCTCTTACATTCTATTTAATGATCAGCAGGTTTATCTAAAAAAAGAAAAACAAAACATTGAGCATGATCTTGAAACCAATATGTATTTCCATCTCAATTCTTTTAAAGGTGAGTTGAAAGAATTGACTGTATTGGACGAGCTACTTAATGAAATATACCTTCCCGATCGAACTTTTGAACTGGAGAATTTAATAAACAATGAGTTTGATATAGAAGTCAAGTGTAACTATTGGGAAGGTGGTCATGCAAAAAACCTTTATATTGAACTTGGGTATGATCAGCCATTGGGTTATTTGGACCTGAACACTTTAAGTGGGTATACAAATTATCTTAAAAAGGGTCACATTCAAGTCAATAGTGTCAATCCTGAGCTGTCTGAGCAAATTTGGCCTTTAATCAAATCGTATATTGATTCCTTGAACTTGACTGAACTAGTTCATTTGTGGTTGCAACGAAGCGACACAAAAATTGGTATCGAAAGAATTCTTCAAAGCAATCGCCTCGGTGAGAAATTTAAACTTACAGTAGGTTTTTACAACAACACTAAAGAACGGGTAGAATTTATTACCAAATGGCTGAAGGAAACTGTGCATAAGTTTTTTAAAGAAGAGACTGTTCGCACTATGAAGTCAAACAGCAACGATGCCGATGCATTTATAGAACAGGTATGTGAACATTACAAGAAATTCACAAAGGGAAAAGAGATTGATTTTACTAAACACTGTCTGGCTAGAGATAAAATAAAGAAACTTCCATCTGGCACTGCTAAACGTAGGTTCATGGAAAAGTACAACGGGTACCGCGACAAAATGGATACGGAAAAAGCCATTTACAGGCTTTCCACATTAGGGATTATTGATGATTATACAGTAAACTTCTCTTCCGGAACCTTTACACTCTATGGAACAAAGAAGAATAAAACAGATTACTTCAAACACCTTAAAGCATACCTGCTAAAATATTATTCAGAAACAAGCACAAATGCACGTTTAAATAAACTGGACGAAATCCAGGAGCCCACAACCCTGCGGCAGTACCTGAATTTTCTTGTTCACTTTGTATATGACAATATCCGCACAAAAAGACAGCAAGCCATTCAGGACATGAAAAAGGCTTGTCGTGAAGCCCTCAACCAAAAAGAAAATGGGCCTGTTTGGTTGAAAGAGTTTATTGATTTGTATTTCAACTCAAAATACGCAAGGGATGGATATACGTATACTGACATTAGGGGGAAGGTGGTGGTAGCTTCTCTTACTGACCTCACAGAAAAAGGTAAAATAGACAAACTGGACTTTGTTTGGTTTTTTATGAATGTTATGGATGAAGACCGTAGTGGGGGCAGCCAGATTGATAATATTAAACACTTGCGCGGGGCTTGCACAAGGATGACAACAAGTATCCTTGAACCCATGTTCTGCATTGAGATGCTTCATGCTTTTGCCCTGTATATGCTCGAATTTCGCACACGTAGATATCTTGAAGAGGCTGAAGCTCATCTGTTTGAGGCATTTTCTATTTATCAGGAAAAACATCCTGAAATGGAAGAGAAAGACATCAAAAAAGTCTATGACCGTTTTGTTAAGGAAGTGAAGGAAAGGAATCCTCAGCTTCAGTCCTATCTTGACAAAAATAAAATGGAGTTCGATTTCGATTCCGTCATGATCAAAAAGTATCTTTTGGCATTAAAGACAGCAACCAGCACAATAAAGAATTTGAACCAAATACTTCAATAATATGGCAAACCCAATAGTAAAGCAAATAAATGACGAGCTCGCGTCCTTGCAAAAAGAACTCAAACAGTTTAAGCAAACCTCTGAATATCTAAATGGGGCAAGAAACTCTGTAAAACAGGCCATAGATACAATTAATGGAACAGAACAAGGGCTTGCAAAAAAGGTGGAAGAACTAAAAGAAACTTACGAGGCATTTATCAGGCTTACACAGGAAGTAGATAAGGTTACTAAAAAGATAAGTACTGTCAATTTCCCTGAGCGATTGGACAAGATAGAAGATACCGTAAAAGCCACAATAAAAATCCTGGACGATACCAGGGAATCTACTTTACAGGAATTGCAAAAAGCCTCAGAAGTCATCACAAGAGCTGATTTTAGTGGTCGTTTCAGCAGATTGCAGAATGCCATTGATGCATCTGTTGCTTCCAACAAAACGGTGGCTGAAACCATAAAAAAAGAACAGATACCTGAAAAGGTTGAAACGTTGACCAATAAGCTTTCCAGAGACCTTGACAGGACGATAAAAAGCACCCGAAACCATATTCAACAAACCTCAGATGAGCTCATACAAAGCATTCAATCACTGAGTATCCCCGACCGCATGATTAAGTTGGATGCCAGTATTACGGGTATCAGCGCTTCTATTCAAAATGTGCAAGCTCGGCTTGAAACCCTTGAGCGTAATTTGGGCGATAAAGTCAAAGAAGGCTTTGAAAAACAGACTCAAATTATCAACAGCCTGCAAATCCAACTTCAGCAAAACAATGAATTAATGAAGAAAAAGGTGCAAGTGAATTCCTACATTACATGGGCCATAATTATGTTGACAGCGGGTGCAATACTTTTCATTATATTATAGAAAAGCAAAAACAACCTAAACCTACTATATTTGCTATCACTTAGTAACTGAACATGCTGTCAAAAAACATAGAACACTTCTGGCAAATTAAAGGGTTCAAGCCTAATAAAAAGCAACAACAAGCAATCTTAAACGTAGATGGACCATTGTTTCTTACTGCCGGGCCTGGATCTGGAAAAACACGCGTAATTTTATGGAGAACGCTTAATCTCATTGTTTTCCATAAGGTCGATCCAAAGAAGATTTTTCTTGCAACATTTACAGAGAAAGCCGCGCACCAGCTTAAGGAAGGCTTAAGGGGTTTACTTGGTATGGTAACAAACGAAACCGGACAACCTTATGATATTTCAGGGATGGCAATTGGTACTGTTCACTCAATTTGCCAGGAGATTCTGATTGACAGAGAAAGAAGGTTTGCAAATGATGGAGAAAGAAGCAGGGCCCCTGTATTGTTGGATGCTCTTTCACAGTATTTTAAAATATATCGTAGAAGATATTGGAGGGAGATGTTAGAAGCAGGGGGGTACTTTAAGACTGATGACATAGAAAAAGATGAAGAAGTTGCCCAAAGGGAAATAAACCAATATTTTATTGGCACAGATATTTATTCGAGACATGCTGCAGCAACAAACCTTATTGCTGTTTTTAACCGCTTCTCAGAAGAAAATCTTGATCCGGAAAAAGTGGTTACAGACGATGAAGTTTTACAGCGAATTTTGAAGATGTATGCTTTTTATAATGAAAGCCATCAGAGAAATCCCCATCATACTGTAGATTTCTCTCTTTTACAACAGCGTGCCTTTCAAAAGATAAGTGCATTTGAAGGGTCGAAAGATGTTTTCGAGCAAATTATTGTTGATGAATACCAGGATACAAACGCTATACAGGAGCAAATCTATTTTTCTCTTGCCAGTAAATCAAAGAATATTTGTGTGGTTGGTGACGACGATCAGGCATTGTATCGTTTCCGCGGAGCTACAGTGGAAAATCTTGTAGACTTTGAGGATAGATGTCAGAAGTATCTGGGAGTGCGCCCTGCAAGAATAGACCTTGATACCAACTATCGCAGCAAAAAAAGAATTGTTGAATTTTACACCCAATTTATTAATCAGACAAATTGGGGAAAATCAAATGGCAAGGGTTATTATCGGGTTGCAGACAAAAAAATTTCAGCGTTTAGCACCGATAGTTTGCCATCGGTATTTACCACAGAAAAAAATGAAAAAACCCAGGTTTGTGATGAAGTTGCTGAATTTGTGTTCAATCTTAAGCAGCAAGGAAAAATAGAAGATTACAGCCAGGTTGCTTTCTTATTTCCTTCATTGGCATTCAATGGTGTCAAGAATACTACAGTAGAAGAGTTTGAAAATGCCCTTAACAGAAGAGAAATTCAAGTCTATGCCCCCAGGGCTGGGCGATTCCTTGATGTTCCTGAAGCATTGGATGTTTTTGGTCTGATTTTTCACATTCTTGGTAGATCAAGCCATCAGGGTTACGGCAGTAAAGGGCTCAATGAATTCCGCAACTGGCAGATAAGAGCAATGGACGCTGCCGAAGAAATCATTTTAGAAGATTCATTACTGGGAGCATATATCATCGACAGGAGAACGGAGGTGGAAACGATACAGTCCGATTACAGGGCCCTGATGAGAGTGGTTGAGCGAAAAAAGTGGAAGCTTGACAATGCCTTTCAACTTGAGATGCTCAGGGATCTTCTTAGCGCCACCAGTTTATCATCCAAAGCAAAGCAGGTGCTTCAGAAAAGGGCTTTCACAGAAATCATTAAAAAACGGTTGCAAGCAAAAGAGTCCTTTTCGCTAAAATATGTAATCAACCGTGTTACTTCTGTTGACTGGAGCGTTCTTGACCTTTTCTATCAGTTGAATGGGTTTAAGCACTTTCAGGAAATGTATGAGAACGCTGAGAGAGGAGTTGATGAGGGACCCATCTGTAATCTTGGGCTCATCACCCAATACCTTGCACGGTTTATGGAGGAGTTTACGCCGGTTATTACTGCGTCTTTCATTGAAGATAATCGCTTTGTAAATTCCTTTGTTGGGTCCTACCTTTATGCGATTTACCGCTTAGGTGAATCTGAATTTGAGGATGCCGACGACCCATTCCCAAAAGGGCGGGTACCTTTTCTTACCATCCATCAAAGTAAAGGACTTGAATTCCCTTATGTTGTGGTGGGCAATCTGAATAAAATAGACCGGCCTGCTGATAAAAAAGAAGTAATAATCAGAGATTTGTTAAAAAAGGAGGGTGAGCCACTGGATTGTATTTCCAATTTTGATAATATGAGAGTGTTCTACGTTGCACTCTCACGAGCCCAGCAAATGACAATCCTTCCCCAATGGAAAGGTCAGCATCGAACCAGGGCATTTAAAAATATGTTTGAAACAAACACCTACCCTGCTCTAGGTGCATTGGATTATACTATACTTCCTAAGGTTAACATAGAAGAAGAAGACATTGGTAAAAGTTACTCCTATACTGCCGATTATTTGAATTACCAGCAATGTCCCAGGAAGTATATGATTTTTAAGAAATATGGGTTTGTCCCTTCACGCTCACAAACCATGTTTTTCGGGAGCCTGGTACATCAAACCATTGAAGATTTACATCACCTACTTATTGCCGAACGTAAAAAGAAGGGGGGTATAGCATGATGCAGGAATATGAGATTATAGAAAGGATAAAGGAATACTTCGAGGAAAATTATGAATTACTAAGACTCGAAGGAGGCCATTCAATAACAGAAGAAACAAAACAGACAGCACTTACACAGGTTTTGTATTATTTCACAAAAATGCGTGATGTGGCCACAAGAGTTACCGATACGGAAGTTAAGCTTACATTGCCAGATCAATCAACCCCAGGTGGACGGAAATTCACCATTGAAGGAATTGTTGATATTGTGCGCGATGACAATGAGACATGGATGTACGATATCAAAACCCATGATTTGGAATACATTATATCAAACAAAGACCTTTACGAGAAACAGCTGAATGTATACGCATATATCTGGCAAAAACTGAGAGGGCAACAACTGGATAAAACTGCAGTGATCTCTACTGCATTTCCCGAAGGGCTGAAGCAAGCACACCTGATAAATGACACCTTCCGCATTCAATATGAACTGGCAAAGTGGAATCCGCTTGTAGAACTGGACTTTGACCAAAAAAAACTAGATGAAGTGATCGAAGATTTTGCCCAAACTGTTGATTGCATTGAAGAAAAGAAATTCAGGCCCGCATCTGTTGAAAAACTGCAGGAAAAGATGGAAGGTACCAATACCCTTTTTGCCACGAGGGTATGCAGAAACTGCGATGCAAGGTTCTCCTGCGCTTCCTACAGGGAGTATGCAGTAGGAAAAGGGAAAGGGGAAAGAGGCAATTTCCGCAGGTACTTTGATGATTTTGGCTCAGATACCGATAAGGAAGAATGGGTAAATGCCAATCTCCAGGGAAGAAACCCTGACCAGATCAACCCCAATGAAATACGATAAAAACTATATAAATAAATTCAATGGCACACGAAAAACTCAGACCACAGTACTTTTTTGATGAAGAAAAGATAAAACAGCTCAGACAGATAGCCCCTGAATGTTTTGAAGATGGTAAAATAAATTTTGAAACCCTGCGCCAGAACCTGGGTGACTTGGTGCAGGATGAATTTGACAGCAGCATGGAGCATTTTGGGCTTTTCTGGCCAGGCAAAAAAGAAGCCCGCCGAGCTGCAGCTCTTCCCCCAGAAGGAACCCTTGAACCAGTTTATGGCGAAGGACTGAAAGCTGATGGAACACCCGATACTGATGGCGAAAATGATAGCCGGAATATCTTTATTGAGGGCGAAAACCTTGAAGTGTTAAAGATTTTGCAGAAGAGCTATGCCAATAAAATAAAAATGATCTACATTGACCCGCCCTATAACACAGGCAAAGACTTTGTGTATGACGATGATTTTACAGAACCCCTGCAGGAATATCTAAGACGCACTGGTCAGGTTGATGAGGAAGGGAAGCCCCTTACCACCAATAAACGCTCCGATGGTCGTTTTCATTCTAAGTGGCTCAGCATGATGTACCCAAGGCTCAGGCTGGCTCGGAATCTGTTACGTGAAGATGGGGTGATTTTTGTTAGTATCGACGACAACGAGGTGCACAACCTAAGAGCAATAATGAATGAGATTTTTGGAGAGGAAAATTTCATTGGCATTATGAAGAGGAGAGCAGCAAGAAAATCAGCAAATTTAAGCATAACTATGTCAGACTTATGTGATTATGTTATGGTCTTTTGCAAAGAAGAATTAAAGTTCCCTTTGTCTAACTCAAATGCTTCTGACACCACAAGACCAGTTTTTAATGCAGGTAATTCGATTTCTGAGAGAACTATAAAATCTAACACAGAATGCAGGTGTAGTGATGGCTTTTATGAAAAAGGTCAATACTCAGTGCGGACTATCAATTTTGAGCTGGTTGATGATTTAGAGATCAAAAATGGTTCTACAATTAATAAAGTTAGAATTAAAGGTCCTTGGAGAATAAATCAAAATGTATTAGAAAAAACAGTATACTTTACAAGTAACTTTGGATTAAGAAGATATTTATTGCCAGAGGAATTTGAAAAACCCAAGGCAATTAATGACCTTGTTGATAACCCAGCTTTTTATAATGAGAACGGTTCAGAACAGCTAGCTGAAATATTGAAAGAAACGAATGTTTTTCAGAATCCTAAACCTGTTGATTTAATCAAATACTTAATTGAAGTTGTTGAATGCGAAAATTCAAATGAAGACTTTGTGGTGTTAGATTTTTTTGCAGGCTCAGGAACTACTGGCCACGCAATGAATACACATGAACTTAATGGTAAAAGCGGGAAATATATATTAGTACAATTACCCGAAATAATTGACAAAAATAATAATGAGCAGAAAGCTGCATATAACTTTTGCGATAAAAATAAATTAAGACCTTTTCTTTCAGAAATTACCAAGGAGAGACTTCGTAGACTTAACCCCAGTAGCGGCTACAAAGTTTTTAAGCTTACTCATTCGTCTTTTAAAAAATGGAAAGACTTAAATGTGAGCAATTTAGAAAACTTAGAGCAACAGCTCGATATATTTAACAATAGCCCACTTAGTGATAACTGGGGTAAGAATAAACTTCTTACAGAAACCACGCTAGTGGAGGGATTTCCATTGGATAGTTCCTTCAAAAAGTTCACAATTGGTAAGAACGAATTTTACCATGTGCAATCTGATGATTTGGTGCAGGAGCTGCTGATTTGTTTAGATGAGAAGATTGAAGAAACGCTAATTGAGCAACTGGATATGGGCAGCCATGCTACGTTTATTTGCCTGGATAGCGCAATAAGGAACAAAGATAAACTGCGAATGAGTGATAAAGGATTAATCAAAACTATCTGAGTTATGTACAAAGAACTGCATTTATGGGCAAATAGCCTTAGACGATATTCATTTGATGAGATCGGTAAACTCAGCAGGGTTGCCAATGGGATTTATCTTGTTTTTGAAAAAGGGGAAAAATTTGAAGACCTGGACAAGATTGTGAGAGTGGGATCACATCCAAGCCCCAATAGATTTTTTAAGAGATTGAATGATCATTTCATGGGGCACCAAAGACAGAGCATAATGCGAAAGCATGTCGGTAGGTGTTTTCTGAACAAGTCAGGTGACCCATACATCGCTGTGTGGAATTTGACCAACTCCGGGGTTAAAAAAGGAAGTGAGGGCGAAAAGCTAGTGGACAGGAAAAAAGAGCAATTGCTTGAAGGGCAAATTGATGATTATTTGACCAATTTCTCAATGGCAGTCATCCCGAACCTTGGCGACACCACCAAACGAATACAAATTGAAACCAGCTTGATTGCAATGCTTGCTCAGGAAAGTAGCTTGCATATTTCAAAGGAGTGGCTGGGCTTACATCATCCTGATTCAAAGATTTCAAAGGGAGGCCTTTGGAACATCCAGGGTCTAAACCGCCCCAATATTTTATCAGAAAACGACTTTCACTTCATCCGCGAAAAATCCAAAAATGAGCAAGCTTAAGTTAAAATTTGAGAGTGACCAACAACACCAGGTAAGGGCAATCGAAAGCGCGATAAAGCTTTTCAGAGATTATCCTGA
The DNA here is from genome assembly GCA_014860575.1 of Bacteroidales bacterium. Classification (NCBI taxonomy): domain Bacteria; kingdom Pseudomonadati; phylum Bacteroidota; class Bacteroidia; order Bacteroidales; species Bacteroidales bacterium. Next base: position 79,782 of record JACZJK010000032.1, on the reverse strand, counting down.
AAGAGATACTGAATTTCAAATGGCTGGTGAAACTGTTTCCAACCTTGATAAATATGAAGAGCTTGACGAAACATGGCTATACGACAACCTGATTGAGGTTCAGCGGGAGAATAATCTGGTTGAAAATATGTTCCTGAATTATGATGATGGCCTACAAATAACTGGAACAGAATCCTGGCGTTATCCTTATTATACTTGCGAAATGGAGACCGGCACAGGAAAAACTTATGTATACCTGCGAACCATACATGAACTGAAAAAAAATTATGGCTGGAGAAAATTTATCATCATTGTGCCAAGTGTGGCGATTTTTGAAGGAGTAGTAAAATCTTTCAAAATAACGAAGGAGCATTTTGCCACACTCTATGATAACGAAACCATTCACCTTACCGAATATTCAGGTCAGCATATTAGCAAACTGAGAGGCTTCTCTATATCTTCTGCCATTGAAGTGATGGTGATGACACTGGATTCGTTCAACAAAATAACCAATGTAATCTATAAACCCACAGAAAAACTGCAGGGAGAGAAGTTCCCATATCAGTACATACAGGAAGCCAGGCCAATCCTGATTCTGGATGAGGCTCAAAACTACAATAGCGATAAAGCCCGGGAGGCACTTCGCACCCTTAATCCCTTGTTTGCATTAAAATATTCTGCAACCCCAAAGGAGAAGGGCAGAACTGCTGAGGAAAACCGCGAACTGATGAATCGCTTCTACAACCTAACCCCAGTTGATGCATTTCAGCAAAATCTTGTAAAAAAGATTGAGGTGTTGGGGGTTATCCAACAACAAAGCCTATTAGATGATCAGTTATCAATAAATTTCGTTGATGAATCCTCTCCCGGATATGGGCCTGCGGTTGAAGCGATGCTCAATATTATTAAAAATGGAGTCGCATCTCAGGAACGAATTAAATTAAAGAAAGGGGACAATCTTTTTGAAAAAACGAATAATCCCAGATATTCTGGATTAGTAATAGATGTCATTGATAAAAAGGATGGCGTTGTAATATTCACCAACGGCCAGGAATACAGTGTAGCTGAAGGATCAGATATTACATTGTCAAAAGAAGAAATCTTTAGGATTCAAATTGAAGAGACCATCAAATCTCACATGAAAAAGCAAAAACAGCTGATAAATAAGGAGACGAAAGTACTCTCACTCTTTTTCATTGACAAAGTTGCTAACTACATAGAAGATGATGGAGTAATTAAAAGACTCTTTGATGCCGCATTTGAAAAGGAAAAGAAAAGCTACCCTTTCTTCATGGGTTGGAAGCCGGAAGATGTACGGGAAGGATATTTTGCTAAAAAGAAAACAAAGGGTAAGGCAGATGAATATGTGGACACAAAGGTTGAAAATAAAACACACGCTGAAAAGGAGTTGGAGAAAGAAGCATACAATTTGATAATGAAAGACAAAGAGAAGCTATTGAGCTTCGATGAGAAGAAGTGTTTCATTTTTGCGCACTCTGCTTTAAAGGAAGGTTGGGACAACCCGAACGTCTTCCAAATTTGCACATTGAATACTACAATTAGCGACAGTCGTAAACGCCAGGAAATTGGTCGCGGGCTAAGACTGGCCGTAAACCAGGAAGGAGAAAGAGTAACCGATGAAGGCGTAAACATTCTTACAGTAATAGCAAATGAAAGCTATGAGGAATATTGCGAACAACTTCAAAATAATTATCGCGAAAGCGGCGATGCAGCGCCACCAGCTCCTTCAAATGCCAAAAAAAGCTTTGCAAGGAGGAATGATAGAGTTTTCCACAGTGAAGATTTTAAGAGATTCTGGAAGAAGCTTTGTCAAAAAACGGAGTATTCAATAAATATAAATGAAGATGAGCTTATAAAGGAATGTGTAGCAAAAATGATTCCTGCAAAATTTCCTGAACCCAGAATTGTTGTGGTAAAAGGGAAATTTGTAATGACAAACTTTAAGCTTACACTCAAATCAGTAAGAAATGGATTTGCAAGCCTGGAAATTGTACGGTCTGATACAGATGGGAATAATGATACATTCAGAAGGAAATTTCAAATAGGAGATGATCTGGCCAAAATTGCAAAAGATGAGCGACTAAAGGGGTTCAGGATAGTTGAAATAAAAGAAGATGGAAAGTTCTCAGAAATAGCTTTTGCGGACAGAGGCGTATTGAGAATTGATGAAGCCGTGGAATTTACGAGTGAAAAGGGACAAAAAGGTGATCCACAGCATCACAGCGAAGCCCAAACGATTTATCCAATATTTAACTTTGTTGAAAGGGCCACGCAGGCGACACATCTTACCCGAAGAAGTATTTTGCAGATTTTCAAAAGCTTGCCGGAAGAGATCAAAACCCGTATCTTTAAAAATCCGGAAGGGTTCTCTGCTGTATTTATTGAGAATATCAAATCCGTGCTTGCAGATCATATTGCTGCAAAAATTGAGTACAGCCTTTCGGAAGACCTGATGGACATTTCTGCAGATGAATTATTTCCACTAGAAAGAAAATTTCCACAAAAGGAATTGATAGAAGGTGCCGATTGGTCATTATATGATCAGGTACAGTATGATTCTGAGATAGAAGCAAGGTTTGTAAAATATAAATTGAATGAAGACAATAACATCGTTTGTTATTTCAAGTTCCCTAATCAGTTCAAAATCTCCATACCCAAAATTATTGGCAACTATAATCCTGACTGGGGTATCATACGGTGGGATGATAATAAAAAACTCAAACTCGAATTAGTGCGCGAAACGAAAGGCAGTGTAAATCCCAACTTGTTGCAATACCCCAATGAAAAGAGGAAGATAGACTGTGCAACCAAGCATTTTGCGTTAACGGAGGTTGACTATCTGCAAATAAAAGGAGATGAACCCAAGTGGTATAAACCACAGAGACAATACAATAAAGTTGACAATCAATTAGATTGGAATGAAATGTAAACTTCATAACGATAATTACGGCGCGATTAATTCAGTTGGGCAATTTTGCCCAGAAAGTTGGTCATTTTTTTCCAGCGTCATCTTTGATATACAAACAGTTACAACTTTCTCCTTCTTTCTCTACCCTATTAATTAAATTTACTAAGTTTTTCAGCTATAAAAGGAAGGAAATGAAGCGATCATCCGGATCAATTGCATGAGGGCAATCTTGCACTTAACATTGCTCGATACCTTTGAAGTCAAGCAGACAGGTAGAAGAAAAAATGGGTGAGGCTATGATTGCACGTTGGTAAAGATGAATAGTCCAAATTTGTTAATACCGACCATTCCTACAGACTAAAATGAGCTTGGTTTACTATGATGACTCCTTCACCGTTCATTTAATTAGGACATTATGCGTTTAAGTCAATGCTTTAAATCAATTATTTAAACTTTTATTAAATTGATTTTAAAGCCTTCGCGTATTCAACAACATCCATTGCTGTGACGGTCCCAACTTTTTGTAGCTCCATGAATAGATTCAAAAAAAAGAATAGTAGTACCTCATTTTTCGTGCTGCGTGAAATCATTACTTGGTCATCACATATCTTTGCCAAAAATGCTCCTTCATCAATTATACACCCAAGGTCTATGAAAGCATTTTTTCTAAGAGATTTGATATGCTTCTCGAATGGATCTCCCAAGGCGGGATTCCAATCACTACTTGTACAAAGTATTCCTCCAAGGATATGAATCGGTGGTTTAGTTTTAGTTATTTCACCTCTGGCATCGTATATCTTTGCGGTTGTCCTTCTAAGTGCCCGAACGCTTTCGATTTTCATTGAGGTATCGATCAGGTTCTCCTTATTAAGCGATTGTTTCACGTCAAAGACAGCATAGACGCTTTCTGCGGGAATAAATTTCCTTTCGTCCTTGTTAAAAACAAAAGGTGTATACTGGCAGTCATAAATCACTAAATCCAACTGTTTGCTTTTATTTCCATCACAGTCAATAACAAAAGCCCTCCCAACTTCATACCGATTTGGCAAATGACTATTAAGCCATTCGATCCAGCGTGCTTCAGAAGCTCCTCCTTTTTCCCCTTCATGCGGAATGTGATTCCGATTGATATTTAATTCGACTTCCATAGATCGCTGAAAGTCATAGAAAAGGTCCTTTAAATCAATTTTATCCATATCTACATAGTTAACCAAATTTTCTCTTAAAACGCCTTCCAAATCTCTGCTCAAACTTTTCTCAAACAGGTTACATTCGTAATCGTTCAATGATTACTAATATATTTTTGTACTGTTGACAGGCTCCCCCAACAAATCATATCAAGCTATGATTATTGTTATTTTTGAGGACCATTTCCTAATACGCGCTATTCCAATATGGCATGCCATCCACATCCTATTCAAAGTTCTGTATAAGCAGATCGATATAAACATCTTAAGCACTCCTATACAAAAAACTCAAATTGGATTTTGAACTTCTAGATTCATGATGTTAAATTGCTTTTCAACATTGCCAATATGTTTCTCATATAATCATCTCCTAAAACAGCCAGTTCTTTCCATTTCTTCAGATGACACTTCTTGAATTTCACCTTACTTCCGCATAAACATGGTGTATTCCTTTCTGGCCATCGTTTACTTTGAAGCATTATTTTAAACTCATTCACAATCAATTTCTTATCAGTGGTTTTCAACTTGTCTCCGAAAAATTCCCACAAACCTACTATCCCATGACTATACTCGCCATCCTCATATTTTCCGCTTAAACTTCGGTAGGTCTCTCTGCTCAAATGTGGAACAAGGACTTTATCCAAAAAGTATTTAAGTGTAATTCCGTTCCTGCATATCAGCTTCTCCTCCGGTTCAACGGCAAGACATAAAGTATTGTCCTTGTTTACATGTCGATCGGTTATCCTAGGAATTTTCTTACTTTTCTCAGTAGCCCTAGGAAACTGTTTAGGATATCCGTTTGGAAAGTCGATTGATACAGAATACTTATCGTATTCCCCTATCTCAGGATGCATCAATACAATGTTCCCTGCAACTTGTATTCGACCATTAGTCACTTTTCGTTCCAGTTCAGGGTAAAATTTCAGAGCATGGTCGATATCTTGAATAAGCCGATTCACTATAATTGACACCAAGGTTTAGAGATTACGCCTGACCTTGCAACTTCGAGTGCCGCAATTTTTTTCTTGTCTTCATCCTTCTCAGAATCAAACTTATCGTTCACTGGAAAATAAATTTTCAAGTTTTCTTCATCTTCTTCTATCCTTTTCAGCATAATATCCATATCATTGGCCAGGTTTTCCTTTTCCGTATCGGTCATGGCATCCGATATGATATTGTTGGTGTTAGCCGGATCTTCCAGTCGGATAGTTTTCACATTATCCCGAATAAACTCCATAGTCATTTTTAGTTTACCCCACAATTCGTCAGGGATTTCAGGTGTCTTCTCAAAGGATCGCAGAGTGATCAGTTCCAAAAAGAAGGACTTTATTCTATCCTTGTTCTTATTCACCTTCCATACCTTTAGAAGCCGGATGATGCACCGTTCATCTCCCTTACCCTTAATAAGGTCAACGTGTTTCTGGATATTCGTTTGTGTGGCAGTTGCTGGGTTTTCACCTTTAGCCCGAACATGCAACTTTAATCTATTAGTATCAATATAATCATCTTCCGCTAATTCTTTTCCTGGAACTACGTCCATTTGGATCTCTTCCCCATCAATCATGAAAGACAACCCTGTGGAGACACGTTGTTTACGCATTTTGTACTTTACTAGATCTTCGTCTTCATACTCATTGTTGAAGTAATCGAAAACAGCATCAGCCATTTCTTTAAGCGTATTGAAGCTCCTGTATTTAAAAGGCTGGCAAATATCTATGTCGAACTTCGTGTTGATAGCAGTATGCTTGGCATACGACCCGGAATTAATAGCCCTGGTAACCTTTTGATTGAAAAATTTTTCTTCCAGCGCATCCTTTATCTCCTCGCGCTTCTTTTTGTACTTTTCCATCATATCATCTAAATGTTTCATTTTATGGCTTTCCAGAACTCGGCCTAAATGTTTGTTTCTTCCTAAACTCATTCTTTTGTATTTTAAGTTACTACTATCACCATTTATTACGCTAAGTATTTTTCGTCCTTATGTCATTATTTTTGACACGTTGTTTTTTTTTCTTAGCTTTGTAATACAATGCTGACCAATCTCAGAAATTTACCAACACATGGTAATTTTTTTTTGGTTTCCAGCATTCTATATCAAAGCAACATGGAACAAACAAAGACGATCGCCTCTGACAAGCTACTTGTGTATCAGCTCCAAAACCTGAATTGGGATCAATTTTGGCTCAGGCTCATGGCACGCTGTTTCTGGGTTCTTAGAAATAGATACAACTTAAAATGGCCCAATGATGACTTGACGGACTTCTCCAGAAACGTCATAAGCGAAGTAATTTATAAGATTTTCATTGAAAAGGAGCGAAAATGGAACACAGAAAGGTATCCGGATTTTGAAGAGTTCGTTATTGGTACTATTGACAGTCATATAAACAACACACTCAAAAAGAAGCACAAGGAGTCCACTGTTGGTGAAAATGAACTTATACTGGACAAAAACATTGAGTCTGTGCCCTCGCAAGTTGAGAAGATAGCTACAGGCGAGCTAAGAAAGCAGCTTTTTGATGAATTGCAACGGGCCGGTGCAGATGATGATGAAATGATGATATTTGAGTGCCTGGCTGATGGAATTGACAAACCAGATGATATCAGAAATGAACTTGGTATAACAGAAAGCCACTTTCACAATGTGTGGAGAAGATTAAACCGAAAAAGAAAAATTATACAGAAAAAATTGGCAGCATATGGATACTAACAAAGACAACAATAGCATACTCGATCGTTTAGATAACATTGAGCGGAGGCTGTTGCAGAGTGATACGGAATATGCAAAGCAGTATTTGGCAGATGAGGGAATAAATGTAGAAGAGGAATTGAAATTTTCAGAGCAATTCATGAAGAAGATTAGGTTCTTGGTCAAGGCTCTCTCTAAGCAAAGGCAAGATCAATCATTGTTGGAAATTGCTTTTAAACGTGTGAAAGAAGCTATTCAGGTAAACGCTAAAGAGACAACAGACACATTAATTGCACTGCTTGAAACCAAGACACCTTCCGTTCAATATCGGAAACTTGAAGAGTGGTCTGATAACGAAATTCGCGATGTATTGGCAGATGTTGATCTGGTGAAACTATTAGAGGAATTAGAAAAAGAGATCAGTTAAATGTCAAAAGGAAAGTATGCAGCACAAAGATTGATGTCAGAATGTGGTATTGATAATCCCACCGAATTCCCAATAGACCTTATCGCAAATGGCAGAGGTGCCACCCTGATTGAAAAGCCAATGAATCATTCTGAGGGTCGAATCGTCTTTGGTAAAACAAAGGCAATTATAACGGTGAATTCCAACATTGCTTATAATGGTAAGAGACGTTTTGTCATCGCCCATGAGCTTGGACATTTCGAAATGCACCGAAACCTAGTCCCAATTCACCATGACACTGATGAGACATTAGAATACTTCAAAAATGGTCACCAGGAAACGGAGGCTAACGAATTTGCCTCTGAGCTACTAATGCCCGAGCATCTCTTCAAAAAGGAATGTGTGGGTAAAAAGTTTAGTCCTGATTTGCTGAGGTCATTGGCCTATAGGTTTCAAACAAGTATTACATCTACTGCTTACAAGTATTTCGAGCTTGGGAATCATTCTATTTGCTTATTTTATTCTCATGCTAATAAGGTAAAATATTGGAAACGGCCTGAGGAATATCCTCATTTCATAAACGATCGCACCAAATTACCACCACCAGACGATTCAGTGGCCGCCGAGTTCTTTAATGAACAAACAATTTACCCAAAGGAGCAAAGCAAACAGAAAATTTGGAAGTCAACTTGGTTTGAATTGAAAAACTGGGAGAATGATAATGATTTCAAGTTTTACGAATATTGCATAGTGACTCCCGCATATAATACAGTCCTGAGTATTGTGTGGGAAGAGTAATTACGCGATTAGTTTATTTTGTTTGTACTCCTCTATAATAAATTTTACATTCTCCTTGCACAGTTCTATTTTCCAGCATCCCATCCACAACCTTATAATCAATCCAATGATCTTTTCTCTTAGGGCTGATATTTTTAAGTTATTAGACAACTTCTCTTATTAAGCCACTAAAAACTTTCTTAGTAAATTCGTATCATGCACATTGACAACTCACCTAAGATAAAAATACACAGGTAAAGTACCGCCCAGCAAAGCCTTCCGGTCACTATCAAATACCCCAAAATGGTTGCAGCCATCTATCCATACTTCCAGCATGATAAGTTACCGGATTTTGGGAAGGAAAATTTGTGGTTTTTGTAAGCACACCATCTAATCAAATTGGTTATGAGTAACCTAAGGAGTACAAGGGATATCCCTTAGAATTTCTGGGTTTTAATATATGCTGTCAATGTTTGCAAAGTTGGTCAACCCAGCAATGAAACGGATACGAAACATATCTGATGTGCATAATGAACCTTACAGGCACCTATATGTTCTTTAACATCAGGGAATTGGAGGCGATTTCATGTTTGTTGTGTTTGCTTTGATAAAATGAATATCAATAACCTTAATCCCCGAAAACGCGAAACCGAACTTAGCAAAAGGAGTAACCGTAATGTTACATTGTTAAAACGCAAAAGGAATTGCTTAACTTTCACCGATAGTTGATGGAAACAATCACTAGTTAATTATTAGAATAAAACAACTCCTTTGGTATAATTCATATTATCAGATTGAGTTGCTGCAGATATTAAGTATTCGAAATTCAGATAATTGACTGTGTGAGAAATCAAAGGCTCAAGATTGAAATAACGATTGTTTAAATAATAGATCGCATCCTTCACGACGGCCGTCAGGTCAGGAGCCGCCCATGGTACCGTATTTAGTACATAGATTCCCCGTAGGTGCCATTCATTAACTATCCCTTCTTCGATCCTGAAATGATGTCCAAACAAACAGAGCGTTCCTCCATTTCTTAACAGGGAAGTGCACATTGAGATCGTACCATATTTTCCGCTTACCTCGAAAACAATGTCGAATGATTTTTTGAAATTATAAAATTCATTTTCCCCATTTATAAACACAGCTTTCTGAGCCCCGGAATTCATAGCTCGAACCAATGATTCCTCCCTGACATCAGCAGCACATATGTTCAGACAACCTGACACCTTCGCTAAAGTCTGAATTAATAAGTTTCCCATGAAACCTGCCCCATTGACCAGAACCGAAATATTCTTATTAACATTAGCGATTTTTATAGCATTGACTACGCACATTATTGGTTCAACAATAAAGAACTCTGGCCGGGTTACCTGTGTGACAATTTTACCACTGAATCTGCTCTCAAGTAAACTAAATTCAGACAAGGAATTGTTCCCGACACCTGAAACAAAATCGCCTATTTCAAATCCTTCAACATTCTCCCCTATACTTTCAACAATTCCAAAGGGTTCATGCCCCATGACCACGGGAAATTGTCTTTCAATCCTGCCCTGAAAAACATTGATCTCACGCTGACACAAACCGCATGCTAACGTCTTTATCCGTATTTGGCCGGATGAGGGTGATGGTACATCTATGGTTGAAATGGAATACTCATTTGGCCTGTTGAAAACAATTGCTCTGGATTTGATGCTCATCACTATTTACTTATTTCTTACGTATTTAATCGTCCTGGGAATTGACTCTGACAAACAGCAGGTGAAAAGATTAGGTATCGTTAAATCGTTGCATACTTCATCGATTCCTAAAACATTACCAGACTCATCAATACCAAAAATTATAGCCTGATCACCGGTTTTGCAGGAGAGAACATCAGTCAAATCCACGACCATACACTGCATGTTAATAATACCCATGATAGGACACCTTGTCCCATTGACCAGAACAGGGCCTTTTGAATTTCTTGGATAACCGTGTACAAATCCAACGGGAATTATTCCTAAAATCGAGTCCCTTTTCAATACATGCCCGTCACCGTAACCAACAGTAAAATTCTTTTTTCGTTCATAAATCTGTGTGATCTGGGCATACCATGTCAGGGCGGGTTGCAAATTTAACTGACCTATCTGCTGTAAGGATAAGCCATATAAGGCAAGTCCCACCCTGACCGAATTGTAAAAAAGATAGTTCCCGTATTTCAAGCTGGAACTATTGGAAACGTTTATTAAAATTTCACTTTGTAAGGATGGTAGCACCGCCAGAAACTGATCATTTTGGGTAACAGTTGAGATCTTTGATTTCGCATTTTTTATATGTGTGAATATTCCTGAAAAAATAACATATTCCATGTTGAGCGAAGAGAAATAGCTGGGAAAATCATTTGGAAGTATGCCATTTCTGCCCATTCCAGTATCAATTTCAATATGAATTTTAGTCTTTTTTCCTGTCACTCCCGAGGCTTCATAAATTAATTCCAGACATTTATAATCATTGATTGTGACTTCAATGTCATGCTCCAGTAAACAGAGCGCTTCATGCTTATTAACTGGTGGAGTTAATGACAATAAGCGTCCCTGATCACCGCTTGTTCGGAGTTCACTTGCTTCCACGATATCGTAAGTTGCAAGGATTTTTATCCCCGCATCCCGGAAAACACGTCTGGTAAAGTGTAATCCATGTCCGTACGCATTTCCCTTTATCACAGCTATGACAGTGGCAGGGCTTACATAATCCATGATCTTTTTTGCATTATTAAATAATGTGTTGCCATCTATTATTATCAGTGTCCTGTTATCCAATCTGCTCATATCAACAAGGTATTTCCAATATTAACGATCTGGTTGCCATTTATCCTGAATCAGCCATTTCTTCCCTATAAGCTTTATGATTGCCAGCATACCTTTCAGTGGTTCCCATGTAATATATAGCGGTGAAAAAATGAGGTAATGAATTAGACCACGACGTAAGGAGCCTCGGGTGAATTTCGTTCCCATACAAATTACGGAATAAATCTGAGCCATTAGAAATGAAAAATGAAAAATGAAAAGATCTTTTAATAGATTTAAAAGAAAATTGTTAAAAAAAAGCGACAATACAAACGTCGTTAATAACAGAAGCTCGAAAAGGGGCAAATAGGATGTAATATATCTTACCGGCAGTTCGAAATATCCAATTTTACCATATTTCTTATTAAACAACATGTTTCTGTTACTCCAATAATGAAGACCCAATCCCACACTCCATCGGATTCTTTGTCTGAAAAGTCCTCGTACGGAAACCGGGACATCCGTATAGACAATAGATTTTGGTGCAATTCCCAGCTGCCTCTTTCCTTTAATTTTATGCAGGCATAGAGTAATATAATAATCAATTGCTGCTGGGATATTGCTGCATGGGCCTATTTTTAAAAGATATTCCCTTTCAAAAAGGCCTAACCTTCCTTCAATTATACCTAATGCATTTAAGAAAGCCCAGCCCGGGCGCCATAATAATGCTCGCAAATATTCGATTTCCTGCGATGTAATCAAATACTCGTTTAACATGTTTCGATAGCTGACTGACTTGTGGACAAAGACAACGCTGCTAACTGCAATGCAATCATTTGCATGCATGTGCTCAAACATATTTTCAATTGCATCGGGGGAAGCCACTATATCTGCATCTGCCAGGCAAATATATGCAAATTCCGAAGCATGAATGCCTATATCTAGGGCATCTCCTTTGCCGGAACGAGACACCTGAATAATTTTTATCACATTATCTCTTTCTTTATTTATTTCACTCTTTATCAGATTGACACTCTCATCAGTTGAGCCATCATCGACGATGATTATTTCTGCAGGTTTCCACGATTGATATAGCAGGGACCGCACTGTTCTTATTATACTCTTTGATTCGTTATGCATCGGTATAATGACAGAATATTTGACGGGTTGAAGCACTGGTTCAACCTCAGTAGTAGATCTTCTTAACTGTCTAAATGATAAAACTGCTATAATTACCTGTATTGCATACACCACCAATGCATACATGAAGAAAATACAACAACTGATACCCAGTATAGTAGACATCATATAATATAAATATTCCTTATTTTAATATGATTTTCTTTGATCGAGTTGATTGCTATCTTAATCGTTAAGTGTGTATTGTTTTTAAGATTATGGAATCGAATATAATTCCAACCCTTGATCAGCCTCTCTGAAAACAAGGTCTGCTGTTTTTGAACTGCCCCTGAAAAGAGATTGATATGGGTAACCGGTGCATATTTTTCAAATTCGTTATGCGCGTCTGGCGAAATGAAAACATCCAATTCGATTGATGAAAAGGATTTACCTTGTGTTAACTCGATTGTAATTTCACCTGAACTTGTTCCTTTTTTGTTGGGAGTATATTGAGAAAATTTATACTCCCTTTTCCTCATCTTTTGATATGTTAAATCAGCGAAATATGGATTTAACAAATATTTTGGAATAGAGTCAATATTCTTGGAAGCTAAAACATTTTTGATGTAATATCCGATCTTTTTTTGCAACCTATTCAATTCAAGTGAATCAGTAACATGCGCCTCAGGTAATTGCCTTATTACAAAATTCACCTTTAAGAAGTTGTAAAGAAGTGCCTCCGACTTGTAAAATCTGACTTCATCTGATTTTTTTCCCTTCAGGTAGTTGATGATATAAGTAGCCCATAAACTAAAAAGCCATTTGCAGAAGGAGTCTATTTTAAATATTTCTACGATTTCAAAAGTGCTTTCGAATTTATTTGTATTTGCAAACTGATCTAACAACTGGATTATTTCTTTCCCCTGAAAATACCGCATTACATAATTCAGCTTGGCTTCCTGATCGGTTTCATTAAAACGAAACCCGTGAATTAATTCTTCATTATATAAAAGCAAGCTATCTTCAATTGTTTTATTATAGATTTGGGTTCCCTTGTAAACAAAGCAGGAAAATGTTATTGTATTAAGATTTCTTGAGGTGATCAAATTGTTTTTCGTCAGAAACTTCAAATTATTTATAATATCATCAATTTTCATATAAGGATCAAAAGGAATAAATCCGAAATCGATTTTTAAACCCACCCTTAACAACATTTTAACAGCTTTACCATTATCCTTAATCGTATTGCCCTTGTTATATCTTTTCAACTGGTTTACTGAGCCTGATTCCAGACCTATGTAAACCCGGCTTAAGCCTTCTTTTTTTAATTCTTTCACCAATTGATATTTTAAATCATTGGATCGGGCAGACACTTCAAAATTAATTCTGAGGTTGCGTGTTCTTATCTCCCTGCAAAAGGCATTTATTCTACCCTGTATAAATTTTTCACACCCCAGGAAGTTATCATCAATAAACAGGAATGTAGTTATTCCATAAGTGGAAATAATAGACTCGATTTCATCGACAACATTAATTATGCTCCGCAGCCTAATGCCACTGTATGAATGGATTCTGTAGAATTTCTGAATAGCACAAAATGAGCAGTTCCCATAGCAGCCTCTGGACGATAACAGGGATGCAACACCTATGCTCTGGATATAAGGACTTCTGGAAGGAAATGGCAGTAAATCCAGATTGGCGATCAAATCCCTTGGCTTATTAAAGGTAAGTTTCTTGTTATTTTCAAATCCGAGGCCATTAATTTCTCTCCAGTTCATGTCAGCCTTAATACATTTAACCAATTCATTGATTGTCAGTTCACCCTCCCCGATCACAACTGTATTCAAAGTTGGAACTTGCTGAAATAACATCTCACTCTCGAATGTGGGGACAAAGCCGCCAGCAATCAAAATTCCTTTATATCCAAGTTGTCGTAACTTATTTAAGAGTAAAACGCTGTTCTTAACTTTCCCGACCATGATGGTTATTCCAACAATATTAATATCAAAGTCTTTTATGCATTGATAAACTGCTTCAGGATTTGGGTCGGAAAAGTTCATATCATAAATCAGAACGCTGTGTCCATTTTGTTCCAAGTAAGATTTAATATATCCCAAACCAAGTTGTTCGTGTTTCTTATAATTTAAAAATACACTACAGGGATTTATCAGTAGTAGGTCTACTTTAGGATTATTCATTATTTCTTATCATTTTCTCTTTAACATCAATTAGTATTGAGATGGCACGCTGAAGCTGATTCAAGGGTACAGATAAGGATATGCGAATACAATCACCTGAGCTTTTACCAAACAAATTTCCCGGTGTAACTGATACTCCGCTGATTAATGCATGATTGCAAAACTTCACTATCCTGTTGGATGTAAAACCGGGAATTTGGCAAAACACATAGATACTTCCACAATCCTCGTTTACAAGAAAACCGCTTTTATTCAATGCGTTTATGGTATAATGCCTTCTTTTTTCAACAATTTCCCGATACCTGGGGGCTATGCTTTCATCAGTATTATATGCATAGGCTGCTGTTGCCTGACAAATTGGACTTGCTCCGCCTGAAAGCAATAAATTGGATTTACTGATAGATTGCGTTATTTCCTTATTGCCATAAATATATCCTATTCGCAGTCCGGGCGTGCAATATCTCTTCGATGTCGAACCGATCAACAACACTTTTTTGTAAGAAAAATGTATGTACTTTAGGTTTCCGGTGATATAATTTACCGGAAGATAATTGTCATACACTTCATCACACAATAAAAAAATGTTTTTATCTACTATTGCCTTGAATATTTTAACAAATTGTTCGGGATTTAATGTCAGGCCTGTAGGATTGTGCGGATTGATCAGTATGAGCATTTTTGCCGAAGCATCAGCTACATGCGATATGTAATGATCTAATGTGTCTAAATCGTCTTTAGTCCGGTAAGGATAGCCCTCAGCTTGTGCGTTACACATATTGACTATACTTGGTATGGCCGGCCAGCAAGGATCAGGTACCAAAACTTTTTCACCCGGTGAACACAAACAAAGTACAGATGATGCAATGGCGCCAATGGCTCCGGTCGTAATGACTACTTCCTTCTCTTCATCCGCTGGATCAACAGAGCGCGTCTTACTCAAATGTAGCAGAATTGCATCAACGAGTATTTTCATTCTGGAACTATACTGAAATGGCAAGTTCTTCATGTAGCAAGCACCCTGTTTTCTCAGAATAAAAGGAGGGCTGAGTTCCAGCTGCCCCCTATCTAATCTTATCAGATCTTTGTGCTGATCGCATTTCTTAAACCATTTCTCTAACTTGTCCATTGATTTTCTTTCAAATAAAAATTTTCGTTATTTCAGTATTAACATAACAGCTCTATAAACTTCAAGTATTGTTATTGATTTTATACACGAGTACTCTTTGCATACCACTTTATCATTGAATGTATAACATGGACTGCAAGCCAACCCTTTGTTGATAACAATCACTTTTTTGTGATTACCCCATGGTTTACTTTTTTGTGAATTGGTTATACCAAACAATGCAATCACCGGTGTTTTGACTGCTGCAGCAAGATGCATAGGACCTGAGTCATTTCCTATAAAAAGATTGCATTTTCCTATAATTGCTGCAATTTCACGAAGGGAGAATGAATTTTCAAGTATCCGTACATTTTCTTCAAATGGATTTTTCAGCATTTTAAGCAACTCGCTTTCATCGTCACTGCCAATACAAATAACAAGACACTTATATGCATCTAAAATCTTCCTGATCAATTCAATATAATTGCTTGCTGGCCAGCGTCTTTCAGGCATAGCTGAACTTCCACCTGGGTGAATCACAACAATTTTTTCAAAGGAACTGTTCAGCGTTTTCATATACTTTTCAGCATCGTTTTTTTCCTTTTTATTTAGCCTTAAATCTAATGATTCCGTCAAGGGTCCAGATATTAAAAGCCCTAGCAGTTCAAAATTCAAAACCACCTCATGCTTCTGCTTATCCCACTCAAGATAATGGGTAAAGTAGGCTTTGTGGTCTGAAGTATTATATCCGATCAGATATTTTGATCCTGTAATTCCCAAAATAGGTATTAGCCAGTTTGCTTCCAGGGGGAATGAAAAAAAGATCATATCGAAGTTTTCCTGTCTTATTTTATTTATAAACCTGTAATACTCAGCCCGAAATTTTTTAAGCTTCTGGGTGTTCTCGAGCAATATTGCATCATCGTAATAATTGGTCCCCTTGATTACCTCTAATGCTTTCGAATTTGTATATAATACTATTTTTACACCTGGCATTTTCTTTCTCAGTCTTTTCAGGACAGGAGTAAATAGAACCATATTACCAATACCATAAAATTTAACAACCAGTATCTTTCGTACCCGTAAAGGATTGATAAAGGAATTCCTGTTTAAGACACTATTATAGAGCGCCTTTATTTTCAATAAAAACAGTCCAACTTCATAGATTGAAAATAAAATATTTTTGAAAAATATTGTCTGCATCGTTGGTGATTAACATTTATATTAAACGGTAAAAGAACATCTTGATCAGGTTGCTTTTGCTCCAAGTGTATATATTATTTCTGCGTACGGATTTCCTATCTGACCCTGGTAGTTAAGATAATCGTCAAGTATTTCCAAGTGGTTAAAAAACATGTCATTGTCATGACTTGCAATGAATTCAATTCGATTTACAAACAATTTTTTTTTGATGTATTTACCGATAAGGCTCGGTTCCTTCTTTGAATAATTCATAAGGGGGAAAGCCATAACGGATGGAAGATTTATCACCAAGGAACTGAACTTTCGGTATTCTTCTGGGGTATATCGGACGGCCTCAGGGATAGCCCAATCGGATGAAAATACTATATTTGTGTTATATCCGCCATATATTATCTCTCCATATTTCTCTTTCATATACTGAATATTAAAATACGATTGAATAAATTCAGCCCATTTTTCCATCATTTCATAGGATAAGGCTATCACTTCTGACAAACACTGTATCAAGCATGAATATTTTGTTGGACCTAATTCAAACCAGTCATTTCTCATTTTACTAACAACATCAATCATATCATCCCATTTGTCATAGGACATCCCCAGAAAAGGTTTAATCAGGTTAACAGTATGCCTGAATGAATACATGTGATTAAGCATCGTTCTGACATCCCCAACGTCAGCAAGCTTTGACCTCCAGAAACAACGAGGTATTTTGGTTATAAACCAGTTATTAATCTTTAAAATATGATTCGGATTTGTTTCCGATAAATAATCAATTTCAAGTGATTCACCATAAAGATGCTTAATTTCGGAAACGGTATACCAATATTGAAGTTTTTTGAATAATAATTCGGTGCAGAACACCGGATTGTGTACAAACAAGTATTTTACCCGTGCATCAGATGCATCCATTATTCTGCGATGATGTGATATCGAAAAGTCTTCGCCTGTAACAATAATCAGATCAATATCGGAGAATCCCGATGTATTGCACCTGCCCGCCTGATAAATGGATCTAATAGAAGTTTTTTTCGATATTTTCTCAATATAGAAGTCAAGTACTTCCTTATAGTCATTCACTGATAATTTCAGTATCGAGTCGCGTACTGACTGACCTGAGCCGCTTATAAACTTTTTTTCACACATGCTCAACAAGGTTAAGAATCATCTTCTGAACTAGCTCAAATCCGGACTTTTTAAAATTATTCCCCTGGAAATTCTGAAAACAAGTAAGATCCTTTTTCAACTTTTTCTCTAAGGAAAGCAACAATTTATAACTGACAACTTTATTCAACATTAAATTAAAGAAAAAGGAAAGCAGTGGTTTGTTCTTGTATAGTAGCCTTATCCAGGATGCTTCGCTGATAGGAAGCCAAGCTTCAGAAGAAAATGTTTTTGACACTTCCTCAAAACTGTCCTTTTTATATATGTACCTCTGGTTCATTGCTTGATAATATAAACAAGGCAATATTAAAAGATTCTGGAGGTAATTTTTTGAATAGAAAGCATTTGTATTATAATTATATTTAAAATGTTGATTGCTGAAGTATTCATAAAATTGTGCCAGCATAGCATAGGTATCTTTCCTTACGTCACGGGGATAAAATATCATACTGTCTGAGTTTGAGTAGATGCAAATACTGTAATCAAATATTAAGAGTGGAAAATAAGTTTCAGGGTAGAATCTAGTGTCAATCTCGGAGAAGCACATTATGCCGTGATGCATCAAGGAATCAATTTGAAATAGACAAATATTGGTTTTAATAATATATTCTCGAAGTTCTAAAATTGCTTCGAAATTCTTTACAGTTTCTGATTTTATAATGACCAGGGTATCCAGATCGCTATAATTCTTAATATACTCATGAGTGGCAACGCTCCCATGAATGAAAAAGGAATTAATCAAATGCCGAAAATTCTTAATAAATTCAGATAGTCTGAAGACAGGTTTGAGGTAATTATGATCCTCCGGGATACTGTTCAACCTCCAATTTTCCAATGACTTAACATCGTTGACTATGATGCTTGTTTGATTAATAGGAATTAAACTTTCAAGTAATATATATGCTTCGGAAAGAATACCCGCCACAATTTTTACTGGGTAAAAATACATTTCAGGAACAGTAGCAATTTGGCCTTTGAAGAGAAGCGGATTGCCTGAAATTCTTTTCTGCAGGGTAAGTACAATTTTTTTTAGCGCTGACAAATTAATACTGACTTTCCCTGTCCAATAATTTTCTGGAAACCGACCGTTAATGAACCGATAAAGCAAATTATGCACCTCATTCTGAAATCTATAGATTATCTCAAAATCATCGATAGACTCATAATCAATTTTAAAATAATTATTGAGAAGAAAAGAGGAAAAATTCCGGTTATTATTTAACCATAAGTTAGATTCCGTGTCATAATAATAGTCTTCTTCAGGTGGCATTTTTGTAAGCTGGCTGGTTATCGGATAATCTTAAACCACTTTGTATCTCCTGATGTATCTTTTATTCCGTATCCCAAATCTGCTATTTTAGCCCTGACCTGATCAGCTTCTTCCCAGCGATTTGCTTTCCGCAATAATTCTCTTTCTTTTATTAGAGACAGCAATTCATCCGGCAAGCCTACATTAACAATAGACTCTAGCCCAAGTCCGAAAACCTTATCAAATTGTAGAGTAAGACGCAGTTTTTCGTTCTTTGATATTTTTTTATCCCCGACTAATTTCCAGAGTAACTGGACAGCAAGCGGAATATTTAAATCGTCAGCTATGACTGATTTGAAATCTTTCAAATAGGCATTATACAGGGAGGATTCCACGTCAGTATCGGAAGGATTGTCATTCCAGTCTTGTATTGTGTTTTGTAAACTTCTGAAAGCTGCTGACGTACTATCCATATTATCGAATCCAAAATTTAACTGCCTGCGATAATGTGTATTTAAACAATAATATCGGTACTCCAGAGGGGTGTACTGTTTATTTTTCAGTTCCCGCAGATCAAGAAAATTATCTTTGGATTTTGACATCTTTTCTTTATCTGTGACCAGAAACTCACCATGCATCCATGTATTGCACCACTTATGTCCAAGATAACCTTCAGACTGAGCAATTTCATTGGTGTGGTGTATCGGAATGTGATCAATTCCTCCGCAATGAATATCAAGTTGCTCTCCAAGATATTTAATTGCCATTACAGAGCATTCAATATGCCATCCCGGGAATCCTTTTCCCCAGGGAGAATCCCATTGCATTATCTGATTCTGGAATTTGGAAATAGAGAACCATAATACAAAATCCTCATTATTCTTTTTCCTTGAATCTGTTTCGACCCGTGCGATACGCTGATGTTTAATTTTATCAAAATTGATCAGCTGTCCATATCTGGGAAATTTCGAAATATCAAAATACACATTCCCGTCAACCTCATAAACATATCCCTTTTCATCTAATTTGTGAATAAAGTTGATAATATCACTTATATGGTCAGTTGCTCTACATTTTATATTGGGAGGTGAAATGTTGAGTTCGGCACAGTCCTTAAAAAAAACATCTTCATAAAATCTTGCTACCTCCCATACTGTCTTGTGCTCTCGTTGTGCTCCTAGCATCATTTTATCTTCACCCGTGTCAGCATCAGATTCCAGATGCCCAACATCTGTAATATTCATAACATGCTTCACTTTATAACCAAAATACTCCAATGTTCTTCGCAACAAATCCTCATTAATGTATGTTCGAAGGTTCCCTATGTGCGCATAATTATAGACTGTAGGTCCGCATGTATACAGCCTTACCCAATCAGGCTCAATTGATTGAAAATCTTCTTTTGTCTTTGTTAATGTGTTGTAGAATTTAATATTCATTGTCTTTTACTTGTTTTTAAAAGGTAAGATTTTTTTTATAGTTTCCATTAACTTCTTGAATTCATCAATCGTCAACGTTTGGTTTTTGTCTCCTGGTCTGATCATCGTATCTGGTTTATTGTAAGCTTCCACCATTATGGCATCAGCTCCAGCCACGATAGCACATTTGACCAGTGTTGGGATTATATCTTTTCGCCCGGCAGCATGCGAAGGATCTACTACGACAGGTAAGTGAGATAATGAATGAAGGATCGGGATTGCGCTGATATCAAGGGTGTTTCTAGTTTGTTTTTCAAAAGTCTGGATTCCGCGCTCACAAAGAATAACATTCGGATTACCGTTAACTGCAATGAATTCTGCAGCTTTAATCAAATCTTCAATAGTAGACGCATACCCTCTTTTCAACAAGATTGGTTTGGAGCATTTTCCAAGATGCTTTAACAGGGCCTGATTGGTCATATTTCGCGTGCCGACTTGAATCATGTCCAGATATTTCTCTGCCATTGGAATGTCAAATGGATCCAAAATTTCCGAAACAACGGGAATATCATATCTCTTTCGGACTTCAGCAAGCAGTTTTAGGCCTTCTTCTCCCATACCTTGGAAATTATAAGGAGTCGTTCTAGGCTTATAGGCTCCCGCTCTAAAAATATCAGCACCTAGTTCTTTGAGAACTTTTGCCGTTTCAAACAAATCCTCCTTGTTTTCTACCGCACAAGGACCAGCAATAACCCTGAATGATCCGTGCCCTATATTTACACCGTTAACATTTACAATTGATGGTTCTTCTTTAAAGGACCTAGAGCAAAAGTAAGCAGATATTTCCTTATCGCTGACAAAAGAAATAAAAGGTAAACTTTTAATTTTTTCCACATCTATGTTCTCTTTATCACCGGAAATTATTAGAAATTTCCTTTTATCAATAATTAGTTCCTTAACAATCCGGTTAGGGTTTTGCAATGAATTGCAAAATTCATTCACTGTATTTCCATCAGTATTTAAAAAAAGCTCAATAACCATAATTTATCTTATAAAGGTTTTCAGAATTTTATTATTTACACCAAAGTATCCGGCATTTTTTCGAATATTAACAGCCTTTAAATCACCATTCGCTAGTAAGGAGAAATTGATTAATCCGCGAAAAGCCTGCTCTTCTTCTTCAGACATCACATTATCCTCCATTATTTTATTTACTAAGTGGTCAGCATAAGTTATCGGTAAAAGTTGCCTCTCATGATCCAGATATAAAGATGTAAATTTAAAACTATCTTTCGGGATCATATTGTTATCAATTCCATAATTAATTACAGCCTGACCCAGTGCTTTAACAATCTTTATTCTTCTGAATATTTCTTTTTTCGTATAATTTCGGATAATGATGGCTTCATTTATTATTTCCAAAAAATTTTGAGGTAGCCAATTCAAGGTTTCAGAAGTTTGAATTAGCCATTTATGATGGGGTTTTTCACGATCATTAATGTTGTAAACCATTTCCAAAATCAGATCCAATGCCTTATTAAGCAGGTAATGACATGCTTCAGGATATCCCCTTTTTAATTGCTTTTCTGGATTTATCCAACTATACCAAGGAAGTTGGCCAGCTAAAATAATCAGTTTTCTATTAGATTTTTCTGCAATAAAAGCAGTCTTGTTGAATATAAGGTCTTTAATAAGCCCATGTCTATCAAATAGAACTTCTCCTGTAAATTTATACGCTTCTATTTTACTTTCATCCCATTGCAAATCAGGCGATATTTCTATCTGATAGAT
Organism: Bacteroidales bacterium; assembly: GCA_014860575.1. Taxonomy (NCBI): domain Bacteria; kingdom Pseudomonadati; phylum Bacteroidota; class Bacteroidia; order Bacteroidales; species Bacteroidales bacterium. Next base: position 57,803 of record JACZJK010000032.1, on the reverse strand, counting down.
CAACTGATGGCAATTCACCTCCATCATCATCTTATTAACCGGTATATAAAACTGAAACTCTGGTAACCATTCAGGAAGAAATTCCTGCTTATCCCTGACGAACTCTTTTGAGTTGCTATATCCAAGAGCCTCCGGTACATTAATAAACACAGCTATATCCAGATCAGAACAGTCATCAATATGCCTTCTGAAGGTTGTGTCAGCCAGTCCACCCAATACAACTACCCCTTCAACTTCAGGCTTTGAAGCAAGATTTTCAGCAAATTCCAAAATGTGTTTTCTGGCATCCGTCCATATGTTCTTTGTTTTTATTACCTTCAGATATTGATTATTGCATTTATTTAGTTCAATGTTGAGCTTCCTCATTCTTGGCAAAAAAGCCATTGCCTCAGTTTTTCGCAAAGGAGTATTAAGAAAGTAGTTTTCAATTAGACGATTAGTATTAATAATACCTTCTCTTGCATTCCCCTTTCCCTCGAATTCAATCGAATAATTTCCTGAATACTCGTGCTTATGCAATATTTCACCTATGGTCCTATAACTGATTCTTGTTTCTTCACCATGATCATCAAAACTAAAACTCTTTGCATGAACATGGATAATATGTGGTGCGAATCTTTCGATTCCAATATAAAGATCTTCCTCTGAGAAGTACTGAAAATCACAACATATCCCCAGTGTTTCAGAACTGATTCTGTGAATAATTTTTAATACGTTTTCAAAATTTGCACAAATTCCTCCGTGATTCTCAAGGGCCAATTTAATATGATGCTTTTGTGCATGGGGTATTAGTGAGGATATGGCATCACAGACTCTTTGTAAAGCAGTATCCGTAGTGCTTGCTTGCCCACCCCAGATTCTGACGATAGGAGTCTGAAAGAATGATGCAATTTCAATCCATTTTTTTACATGATTAATTTGTTGTAGAAGTTTTTCCTTTTCCCCATATGTAAAATCATTTCGTATATCTAGAGCACACAGGGAAAGAGAGTTTTTTTTCAATAAGTTTCTGATTGATTCCAAATAAATTCGGTCGGTTTTTTCAATACTTCTGTCACATATCTCAACAGATCTGAAACCAAGTTTGTTGGAAATAATAAAAAACTTAGCCAGATCAATTTTTTTGGTTACAAATTGTTTATGAAATGAACTTACACTTAATACAATACTCATATAATCACTTTTTTAAATAAGTTATAGTAATCGATGCTAACCAAGTTCAAAATTAATAAAATTTAGTTGACTTAATACCACATTCATGCGTGATCAGAAAATCTGCTTCCCTCACTGACTATCTTAAGGATCTTTTAGAAACTGTTTTGGTTTTCAATTTTGGGTTACTTTATGAACAATGAAATGTTAATAACAAATTGATAATCAGCAGGTTGACTGAATATATAATTGTATCTTTATGATTATTAACCACACTAATTCATACAGACATGAAAAATTACTCAACCAACCTGACTGAAAATCAATGGAAAATTATAACAATTTTTTTAAATGTCACCCGAAAACGCAGACACGCGCTTAAAGAAATTTTTGATGCGATTTTCTATTTACTAAAAACAGGCTGGCAATGGAGGATGTTGCCTTTGCACTTTCCTCCCTGGAATACTGTCTATTACTATTACAGGCAATGGAAAAACAATGGTTTGATTGAGGAAATACATGAGGCTCTGAGGAATCTTGTCCGCACAAAATCAGATCATCAGGAAAGTCCCAGTGCTGCATGCATCAATAGTCGTTCAGTAAAAATCTCAAGATCAGTAGGTTAATGTAGAGGCATTGATGGTGGTAACAACATAAAAGGGAGAAAACAACATATTGTTACAGACACACTTGGTTTGCTATTAGTGGTAGTTTGTACATGCAGCTAACTTTCATGACAGTAAAGCTGCGCAAGAGGTCATTAGCCGATTAAGAGGTCGTTTTGATCGGCTCTCCAAAATTTTTGCCGATGGAGGATACAGAGGCGAACTTGTTGACAATGTGAAAATATTATACGGCAGGATAATAGAGATAGTTATGAGGAGCGACAAAGAAAAGGAATTTAAAGTCTTACCCAAAAGATGGGTAGTCGAACGAACCTTTTCTTGGTTTGAAAGCTACTGTAGATTGAGCAAGGACTATGAATTTCACACTGAAACAACCGAAACAATGATCTAATTGGCTATGATCAACAGCAAATATATGTTTAATTCCAATAAAAGTTTAGCCTCACACTTAAATTACTCGCAGCGAATTCTTCGTCTGTATCTTTCAGATTTTCTGTGCCTTTTTACTCCAAACCACAAAGGACTTTATTCCTGGTCGGAGATATTGATTGGACTGCTTATTCTTGCTCTACTCTGTTCATTGGCACTATTAGCTGCATGGTAATAATATGAATCTTTACCAGTACATAGCCTTATCAAATGATGCGAAATCCCAGCTACTATGGGAACAAGGCATCTATGTAATGAACCGTTTTGAAGATGATCTGGCCATCAACCTGTACATGTTATCTGATTTCTATGTGGAAGCCTGGTATAATCAAAACAGTAACAAAATTGTGAAGTTAAGGCCATTTCGAAGTTTAAATCTCCTTGAAACCTACCTTAATCAGATTAAGCTCAATATTTGAACTTTTGTATTTTCAATGTCACCAAATAAAAACCTGGCCAACTTATACAACATGGCAGGAGTATTAAGTGGTTGACCATGTTTAATACTGCCATACCCATCATACGGCAGCGCATTACAAATATACACTCAGAATTGCCAGATTTAAAATTTTCGCATTAAATTCGTTGCATGAACGTTGACAGCTTACCCAAAATCAAAGTTTACGCAGTTACACGACAACCACTGGAAGATGAATTGCCAGGTTACAGGATTAGTAGCGGACACCAGGATTTCATTGAGAGAATGATGATGAAATACCAGATAAGTTCCGAATATCCGCAACATTACCTGGTAAAGATAGGAATGTCAGTATCATCTAAACTGGTTGATATGGATAGTGTACCGACACACATATTCATTCAATATTTTCCTCAAAGAGGTGGCTTCCATTATTTTTCCTATCCTGATACCCAGGATTGCATTGAATGGTTCGGAAGGTTTTTTGAAAATCTGGTAGATATTTATAGTAGAAATCATCATAAAAGGGTGCACAAAACTGGCTAAAAGCAGGTCATTTTCATTGTTAAGTCATACCAAAAAATTGACGAATACTGGCAAAAAGCATACGAATAATAAATTAATCCGCACTTTTATACATTGAGTGTTATTTCAGAGATTAATTACTGTATTTTAGCGAGCTATTGATGTTACCGGACACCAAATCCATCACACCCCTAAAACCACAATAGCAGCACTAAACCATAATCTCCATCTTATAATAATATAGCCAAAAATTAGCTTTCCTGCCTTAATCCCTAATTGCTTGATGAATCAAGATCGTTGCATATTGAAGTATGTTGAATGAATATTTCATCAACAGGGTTAATTTCGCCTCTTTTATGCCTATATTTGTGTGCAATTCTGATTGCATGCAGTGGATTTTTAGTGTCATTAATTTAGATGACGACACTCTATGATTTATGTATTGACAAATTATTAGTGAAAGGTGCTCTCAAGCCCGCCAGCTGGTGAGCATCACATTAGGCTGCATTAAAGATTCAAGGAGGTAAAGATGAGATTTCCTTTTCCGGCTGTTGGCATCGTCTTCGATCTTGACATCGTTGACCAAGGGTATAATGCTATGGCCCTGTTTATGGAACACGCGGACCCAACGCGGCTTGCCTTTTGCACAATCGCGAGTGGTGATGTGTTACGCCCTAAGTCCGAGGTCGTAAATAGCTACTATGACTATTGCGTCGCTGTTTGTGGCCAGAAGGCGTCTATCGCATACATCCGCCAGCTGTTTAGTGGATCTAATATCGCTGGACTCGCCCCCGAACACCGTAGAATTATCGAACAACCAATGCTTGATTGCTTGGTTCTTTCGGAAGATGGGCAGATTGATGCGCATGGCCGCTTTATAACCGACGAGTGGTACCGTATTGAACATGACAGGTGCAAGAAAAGTGGATGGGGGTACGCACCCCGCGCAGTTAATTATGAGCTTTCACCCCAGTTGCGTGCCGAGCTAGAAGAGCTTCGGCATCCTCGTCAACCATCAACAAAGGAGAGCACCAAAGGTCAGCAAGATGTGTGTGGAAAATGTGGGATAACCCTGGAAGAGCGTCTTAGATTGTGGAATGCGCCCGCACCACCAGGTGTTGTAAAAATCGGTAGTGGGCGCGGCGCGTTCCTCTTCTGCAACCATTGCCAAATGGGGATGTGCGGTGGGTGCTCAATTGATCTTGGCATGAGTGCAGGGTGCCCATTTTGCGAGAACGAGCTCGTGTATATGGACGGGACAAGTCAATAGCGGGGATAAGTCTTGGACCCGCTTAACAATAGCATTCAACGAGCGTAAGGTCCCGCGCACCATAAGTCCTTTGCCAATTTAAAAGCATTTTGTAAAACAATAAAATCAACGAATAATAACGTGAATGACATCGCAAATCTTATTCCCCTTCCTTTGTTGATAATCTGTCTATTTTATCTTCTGGGAGCAGGCATACGTAGGCTATATAAAAAGTATACAGGCGGTGTTATTTCTACTATAGTGCTGACGCTCCTTCACATTTGGATGCTATTTCCAATACTACCATTTCCCCTTTTGGCTGTTTTATTTGGAGCTGGCTTTATGGGCGGAGTTGTATTGGCACGCAATGACAGAGTCTTAAAGATTGCGGTCATCTTTCTGATAATTGTAGTTACGGCGCTTTCACTTTCGCAGTTTATTGCAATAACTGGTATATCAAAAGGAATTCCTCCATTTGAATCGTTTTTCGAACCGCGTCTTGTGTTTTTCAATTTCACGGAAATAATATTTGGATCAATAATAGTGGCATTTCTATTTGTGATATTGCAACGGTATTTGTGCAAGATATTAAATAAAAAAAACAACGGTGCATGTATTTTGCTGGCCGTTACTTTAACTTATTTTGCTCAGCAATTTATACACCTTGAACACCCAGGGCTCGGATATATTGTAGTATTTGGCCACGCATTGTCGTCACAATTATTAAGTATTCTTTCGTTTGGCGGCTTATTTTGGACCATTGTGCTTATTATTAACATCGTCTTAAGTCTATATTTTGGTATTATGCTTTATAGTGACTTCGATTTACTCAAAAATTTCTCTAACCAAATATATAATAGAGTTATGATAATTGGGGCCGTTTACTTTATGCTGTTCCATATGATATCTCTTAGTTTTCTTTATGCCGATTATGATTTGCTTAATGCAATCATGATGATTATGCTTTCTGCAATAACTATCCCATTCGGTGTTACTTTGGGATATGCTTTTAACCAATCATTAATAGACAAGCTATCACTTGCTGCCAGAGATGGTGAATACAACCAAGTCGGCAATGCTCTTAATAGAGGTATAGAGATCAATAAAAAGGACAAAGACGGTTATACGCCACTAATACTTGCAGCGCACAATGGTCACATAAAAATTGTAAGGTTGCTTTTAGAGAAAGGTGCAAGAGTTGATTTAAAAGACGTAAATGGGAGTACAGCATTATCATCGGCTTGTGGCAAAGGCCACTATGAAATCGTACAATTACTAATAAATGAAGGCGCTGATTTAAACTCAAAGGATAACGATGGTAATTCTCCTTATATATCCGCAATATTTGGTGGGCATACAAATATATGTGAACTACTGGCAAAAAATGGAGCAAACACTCAAGAAAAGCATCCGCAATTGGGTTTAGAGGCGGAAGAGATAAGCCGGATTATTGGTCCGTTTCGCGATTTTGTAAGAAAACACCAAAAAGATTAATGCTATGTTATTTGAAATCTAGCACTTTTCCCCTACCATCATAAATATAATTTTTCTCTCTCCCCTAAAAACCACCTATCGCAACATTACTTCACCCTACCGCATTAATATTTACATAGTCAGAAATTACATACATTGCTTCAAATAGCCCTCAAATCACAGTAGTATTAGACCGAATCGTAACTTAATTCAACATTCTTAATAAAATCCATAGCAACGTGTTAATTTCGAATATTTTGTGCTTATATTTGTATCCTCATCAACCCCAAACAACCGATGCTGCCAGTTTTAAAACTATATCGCATCAGCAAACATCCGTATTACGGAGATTTCATCCAGCAAAAATCCCTATATTTCAATACTGATTTTATTGAATGCCTGATTCAGGTGAATGATATTTCTATTAAAGAACTATTAATGGTTTTGATTGTGTCTGATGATAATCATGTAGGCGGTAGATGAACAATGAAAAATCTGTCAAGGTAGGGCTGACCACCCAACGTAACAAATTCTTTTAACATAGTGGAGTCCAGAACCCACTCTAAAAAACGGGGCGAAACAGAAAAAACCTAGGAGCAATACAATAAGATAAATAAAATATTAACAAAGTATTCAAATTTTATTAATCTATATCTTTATGAAAACACAGAGAATTATCGCTATATTTTTCCTTCTACCAATGGAAATTGATTAAAAAAATGTACGGTTACCAATATGAACGAAATAGCATTAAGTATACATTGGATTAAATTTAAAAATTGGAGTTACAAAATGCCCCAACTTTTGATTTTGCCATCCGTTATCGGTATGGAAAGAGTCCGGATCATGAAAGCAAAGCTCGCAATTATCCTCGCGCTTCTGATAGTCGCCTCCTCATGCTCCTTTAGCGGCGACTCGAATGGTTCTCTGGGCAAGAGTGACAACGTGACTCAAGCGCCAGCCGCAGCTGTTGAACAATCTTCGGAGCAGCAAACGACTAAGCATGCAGTGCCAAAGGTTGGTGCATCAGCCCAGGTCGAGTCTCCTACCATTGAGAGTTGTCTTGTTATCGCCCCTATGCTTGAGTTGGCTATCAGTGAGGCGGAGGCCGGAGTGCGCACGGTCATAATGACAAGTAACCTGTCTGTGAAAGCTCGCCAAGAAGGGATCAGTCTCGCTCGCGAGCGATTGCAACTTACCGAGGCGATATTCGATCTCTTCGAGATGGAAGCCGCAGATTTTCGACTGGATGAAAAAATAAAACCATACCTAAATGCAATACCAGGATACCGAGAACGGCTCCACGAATGTTATGCAAAGCTGGACAGATTGGCTCATTTGGATGCACTGCAAACAGGCTCATTCAAAGATTCCCGTGACGGTAAAACATACAAATCCGCAAGAATAGGCAACCAAACCTGGATGGCTGAAAACTTAAATTATGAGACCGGAAGCGGAAGCTGGTGCTATGACGATTCCAAATCAAACTGCAATATTTATGGCAGACTATACGATTGGGAAACTGCAAGAAAAGCCTGCCCTCCGGGCTGGCATTTACCTTCTGATAGCGAATGGACACAACTCACGATTTATTTAGGCGATGAAAATGTTGCCGGTGGCAAATTAAAAGCAACTACTTTGTGGAATAGCCCCAATACTGCTGCTGATAATAGTAGTGGCTTTTCGGCGCTTCCGGGTGGCGCTCGCGACAACGATGGTAGCTTCGTAAACATTGGCTACATCGGTGTCTGGTGGAGTTCTAATGAGTACTATACAAACTACCTCTGGCTCCGCTCCCTAAGTTACAGCGGTGGCGATATACTCAGACGCGCCACCGCTAGTAAGGCATATGGTTTTTCTGTTCGTTGCATCAAAGACTAATTACACATAGATTGAACAGGACAATCAGACTCATTGTGCTATAATCCTTTTAATCCAACCTCGCTAATCAAAATTCCGTAGTATTAACGGGAATATTTTGCTTGTATAGCCATTATTCATTCCAACCTTGATTCTCTCAGCCAGAATCAAACAATCCAAAATTTCCTGCTATAAGGGAAATAAATTGCCTTATCATTTCCGGCTATACAAACCACCTCAAAATTTTAATTTTTTAAAAAATTTTTTGAAGGTTGGATATTGGTGAGTTTGGACTGACTCCAAAACAACCCCACCTCCAGCTTGGGCTGGGTTGTTACCCGGCCAGCTTTTTAAAACTCACCAGTGGCTAACGCCACCCAAAATCAAAATGTTATGCCGACAACAACAGTCAATGGCACGCCCAAGACAGTCAGGACTCCCGCAGACGTGGTAGAAGAAATGACTGCACCTGGTTTTAATCTTGACCAGGAGTACACTTTTAAAATGCGAAGCTTCAGGTATCGTAACCAATGGGCTTTCGTAACAGTAATCCATAAGGAGGAAACAATGGAAATCCTTATTGGAGAAATGGCCGCTTATCCATTGCCAGCAATGCTTCAGGCAAAACAACTCGGTGGTAATGTTTATGGCAAGTTCAAAGGATACCACAACCACGGTGGTGTGGATTACCCAAGGTTCTGGAATGTTAGCGTAGGCTAGCACTCCAGGCCCTACGGGGCTTTTATATGCCATTGTGAGCCAGTTATAGACCTGGCAACCCTTTTGCTGTTTTTGGGAGTTTTAAAAGCAGCTTGTGAGAGGGGCAGTTTAAGTACTGTCCCTTTCTTATTTATATCATGCACAAAGGCAATATTATCTCCGTAACCGAAAGAAATTATATCATATAATTAATCCGGTGATACCATGAAACGCAATTTATTTGAACAGGTAACCCAACAGGTTATTGACAATCTTGAAAAAGTTAGTTCGTGGAAAAGATTATGGGAAGTTCCGCAGCCGGTTAGTTTGAATGGCCATCATTACCAGGGAATCAACTACCTGTTGCTTTCAACTGATCAGTTTACATCACCAGTATGGGGAACCTTTAACCAGGTGAGACAAAATGGTGGTTGCGTCAATAAAGGTGAAAAATCCAGGCTTGTAGTTTTCTGGAAACGATTGATTGATTCAACAACGGATAAGGTTACTGGCGAGGCCAAACAAAATGTTCACTTTTTACTTCGCTACTACCTGGTATTCAATGTTGAACAGTGCTCCTTTGATGACATCGGCAAGGCAAAAATCAACACCCTTTCCAGGGCCTCAGAGAGCCTTTCTAACGAACGCAATATTCAGGCTGAAGAGATTATCGGCAATATGCCTGATCCGCCTCAAATACGCCTTGGAATGCACGACACACCATCATATATACCTTCATTGGATGTATTGGAAATGCCTGACAAGAAATACTTCTTCAACAGCGATGCCTACTATGCTGCATTCTTTCATGAGCTGATTCATTCAACAGGACATAAGAAGCGCCTGAACCGTTTTGAATCAGACCAATTCCGTAATAACGAGAATTATTCAAAGGAAGAACTGGTGGCTGAATTGGGTGCTGCATACCTGCAAACCGTAGCAGGAATCAACTACGATGCTGAAAATACTGCTGCTTACATCAAAGGATGGTTACGTGTATTGAAAGACAATCCTACCTGGATTACCTGGGCTGCCAGCCGTGCTCAAAAAGCATGTGAATTCATTGTACCTGCACTTGCACCGGAAAATATCTGTGTTGAAACTTAAAATAATCAATATCATGAACATAGAATTATTACGTCTCCGCATAAACCATTTCAAAGGCATAAAATCCCTGGAGGTCAACTTCTCTCAGGTTACAAATATCAGGGGAGACAACGCTACTGGCAAGACCACCATCATGGATGCATTCCTGTGGTTGCTATTTGGTAAAGACTCTACTGACAGGCGTGATTTTGAGGTCAAATATATTTCCAATAATGGAAATGGCTCTCCTAAAAATGTTGAAGTGGAAGGCTTACTAATAGTTGACAATAAGCGGATTATCCTCAAAAGAGTGTTCGCTGAGAAATGGATTAAGAAACGTGGCTCAATTGAGGCTGAATTTTCGGGCCACGAGACCACTTTGTTTTACAATGAAGTGCCTGTAACTGTAAGGGAATACCAGGAAAAGATTGATGCGATTTGCAGTGAGGATGTCTTTAAAATGATTACCAGCCCCTATTATTTCAACAGCTTGCATTGGGAAGCTCAGCGCAAGATACTGTTTGAAATGGCAGGTAATGATGTTACTGATGAATCTGTAGCGAGGGGCATACCAGAGTTTGAATCTTTGCTCAGGGAACTGACTGGTAAAAACCTGGTAGAGTACAGAAAACAAGTTGCCAATCAAAAGCGCAGGATTAAATCAGAACTGGATTTGATACCTACCCGTATTGATGAAGTCAACAGATCCTTGCCAAAGGAACAGGACTGGACTGAGCTTAACAAGCAGTTACAGCAAGCTCAATCAGAATTTCAATCTGTTGAGGAAGCAATTACTGATAAATCCAAAGCTTACCAGCAGCAATTTCAGGAAAGAACCGAGCTTCAGAGGAAAATTCATGAGGCAAAGGAAAAACTAGCTGATATTGTTGCTGCCTACCGGGAAGAACATTTGAAAGGCTACCGGTATATTCTGGCTCAAAATGCAAGGGTAAAATCCGACATGGAGAATGTGCGCAAGGATATTCTTCATCGTGAGAACCGCTTGAAGGAGTTGAATAAGGCCATAGCTGATAATGTTAAAGCCAGGGAAAAGCTCCGTGAAGAATGGCACCTGGAACAATCCCGGCAGTTCAGTTACAATGAAACAGTTTGTCCTGCTTGTAAAAGACCTTTTGATGATGTTGAAAATCACCGGACTGAGTTGATGGAAGCATTCAACAATGCAAAGGCAAGAAAAGTAGGTGAAATTTCTGAACGAGGGAAAGTCCTTAAATCTGAACATCAACAATTGGTTGAACAGTCTGAAAGCATTAAAGAGCAGGTATCACAGCTTCAGAGTATTTTGGGTGGGCTTGGCAATGAATTACAGCAGGTGGAAGAACCGGCTCTTATTGCAAAAGATATTCCTGGTTACATTGAAGCTGCCAACCAGATTGATGCGATGGAAGAGCAGTATCGCCAGCCCATGAATCAACCTGATGTAGCTGAACTGAAAAAGCACAAATACCATCTTCAATCCGTAATAGGAAACTTAAAAGATGTACTTGCCTGGAAGGATCAGATTAACAAGGGAAATTCCCGCATTCATGACCTGAAGCAACAGCAGCAAAAACTCGCCCAGGAATTGGCCAACCTCGAAAAGACTGAATTTGTAATCCAGAATTTTGAGAAGGCAATAGCTGATGCAATTGAAGAAAAGGTCAGTGCCATGTTTGAACTGGTCAAGTGGCGATTGTTTGAAAAGCAGATCAATGGCCAGGAAATTCCTACATGCAAGGCAACTTATCATCGAGTACCTTATGCTGATCTGAATTCAGCCGCCAAAGCCATTATCGGGCTGGACATTATCAATAAACTTTCCAAATATTACGGTGTAAACGCCCCAATCTTTATTGATAACCGGGAAGGAATCAATCAGATTATCCCGACCCAATCGCAACTGATCAACTTGTCAGTGAGCAAAGACCCTGAACTTGTTATTGAAACTTAAAATCCAATTTTATCATGGAAGAAAAAACCAATTCTAATACAGGGCTGAAAAAGATTGATGCCCTGAAAAATATCCTGAAAGCACCTTCTGTTGAAGAACAGTTCCGCAATGCTTTACAGGAAAACTCAGGAACTTTCGTTGCATCCGTAATTGACTTGTTTAATAGTGACAAATCCCTCCAGGACTGTGAGCCAAAACAGTTGGTGATGGAAGCATTGAAAGCAGCCGTCCTGAAGCTGCCCATCAACAAAGCACTTGGATTTGCCTGGATTGTGCCTTATAAGTCCAAAGGTGGCGTCATTGCTACATTCCAGATAGGTTATAAGGGATATATTCAACTGGCCATGCGTACTGCTAAATATCGTATCATCAATTCAGATATGGTGTATGAGGGTGAGTTGAGGCAAGTCAACAAACTCACCGGTGAAATTGATTTCTCCGGAACAAAATCATCCGACAAAGTGGAAGGTTACTTCGCCCATATCGAGCTGTTGAATGGATTTGCGAAAACACTTTACATGACCAGAGATGGCATTATTGCCCATGCAAAGAAGTACTCCAAATCCTATGAGCATAATGCTTCAGCCTGGCAAACTGACTTTGATGCAATGGCAAAGAAAACAGTGATCCGCAACCTGTTGTCACATTATGGCTACTTATCGGTAGAAATGATGGGTGCAATAGAAGGCGACATCAGTTCCGATACTGTGATTAGGGATAAGGATGTGAAGGAAACCACCGGTAGCAAAGAATTTGTTGCTGATGTAGAATTCGAGGATGTTTCTGAAAATGGTGGAAATTCTGACAAAACTGATCCTGGGTTTTAATTATGAAGCTCCATGTGTTGGGTTCATCCAGCAGTGGCAATGGGTATCTCCTTTTTAACGAAGGAGAGGCCCTTGTCATTGAAGCGGGAATAAGGCTCAAAGATGTAAAGCAGGCACTGGATTTCAGGATCGGAATCATTGCAGGCTGTATTGTAAGTCATGGGCATCAAGACCATGCTGGTTATATTGCTGATTACAATGCTGCCGGCATTGATGTGCTCGCACCAGAAGATGTATTTACTGTTAAGCATCACCGCAATCATTCTGCTATAGCAGCAAAAGGTTACAAAATGGGAATGTTTCGCATTATTCCATTTGAGGTAATGCACGATGTAACTTGCTATGGTTATCTTATTGACCATCCCGACTGCGGCAGAATCTTATTTCTGACGGATACCTACCTGTGTCAGTTTAAATTCTCCGGGCTGAACCACATCATTATTGAAGCCAACTATTCGGATGATATACTTGAATCGAATATCTTCAATGGTGTTGAGCATCCCGCAATGCGTGACAGGCTCCTTACATCACACCTGGAGCTTAAAACCACCAAAGCAGTCCTGTTAGCCAATGACCTGAGTGCTGTGCGAAACATTGTCCTGATCCATTTATCTGACAGGAACAGTAATGAGCTAAGGTTTATTGATGAAATCATCGCACTCACCGGCAAACAGGTTTATGCTGCAAAAAAAGGGTTGACAGTTGATCTGGCTATCAATCCATTCTAATAGAATCGCACTTTTTAAAACTCCTAAAACAAAAAGATTATGATCCGTACACTCAAAATACAATCTGAGTACCGTGAAAGTACTAACCCAGTTAACCGCAGGTATTCCAGTGGCTGGGAAGTTCCACTATTACTGCTAAAAGGCAAGTGGCTTGAAAGGGCTGGATTTAAGCCCTACCAATATGCGGAAATCAAAGTTTCTGATGGAAAACTAATTATTCAACCAGCCAGGGAAGGAGGTTCAGAATGATCAATGATCTGACTGGTGGCATGCTTCAGGAGACATTGGAGTTTGCCCGTAAGAACAATGACGGCAGTTTGAAAAACTGTATTGACAGGCTCAACAAAGTTGATGATGAGCTGGGTACTGTAACTATCGTATACAATGACTTCGCACCTAAATCCTTTGAATTTGTCAGGAAGAAAGAAGATAAGTTTTGCGGCAATGGTGGTATCATCTATCATGGCAAACATGATGGTTATGGAAGTGGTGGAGCTCCTACATTCTCTGTATGTGTTGGTAAAACCCAGGGATGGGCTATTCACACTTAAAAATAATGGGTATGAACTTTACACTATCCTCTGACTTTTCCTGCAATGGCCATGCTTTCCATCAGGGAGAGGTCATTGATCTGATCCCTACTGATAGTTCAAAACTTGTCCTCAAAAAGAATGGTCATGAATTTTTAGTTGGTCCGATAATCTTCAAATTTCTGACTGAAGTTGAAGAGCCTACAGCCAATGTCCTTGAACTGTGGTCGAATTCTCAAATCTGTGAATCCCCTACAGGTCATGCTCTAAAATTAGATGGTACCGGGCCAGATGGATTCCATTCCTGGTTCAGGTATCTTAATTATCTGTAATTACTTCTTTGGATTATTTATGAACCTGATGCGATCCAATCAGTTTTTTGGATACGCATCATTAATTCCAATGTTTATGACAAGTTATATTGATGATCCCCGTATTATTAAAACCCGATACCCTGCAACCTGTAAAACCTGTAACTGTAATATTCCAAAAGGGATAAACTGTTATTACTGGCCAAGAGGAAAGTTTATTTACTGTCTCTCATGTGGTGAAGTTGCTTACAAGGTTTTCCTCTCCAATGCTGCCGATGAAGAAGTTTATCACGGCAGGGGTAATCCTTATTGTGGATAAATACATACAGCTATGAACTATAAACAGGTATGCAGTAATTGCGGCTCAGAAGAAGTTGCCCGCTGCAAATGGGTTAACGTTAACAATGATCACATCTATGATGCTGATTCAGGTACAAGCCTCGAATGGTGCTTTAATTGCAATGAGCAGTCTACTATAGTTGAAATGCCGGGTCAACAGCAAAATGAACCTTCAAAGGAGAATTTGTTATGAGCCAGGCAATATATGACCTTGCTGCCGAAATATTTAATCTGAGCGAGAAAGTATCAGTACTTAACACTGGTGATAAGATATACACAACACCTATGGCGAAAGAGCTGACAAGGCGTGAATACTTTATTGGTCTTGCTTTTCAAAGCCTGATGACCTATGCATATCCGAGCAAAAGTGTAAGTGAAATCTGCATTATCGCTATCACTGCCGGTACTGAACTTGCTGATAAAATTGAAACTCAAAATCACCTACAATGAATGATTGCGAAATTTCAACAGAACGGATGAAAGAAATCAGGAGGCTCAGAGCCATAGTACGTGAACTGAACCAACGCCTTGAAAATGGCAGACACTATCTGATGGGAATTCAACCACCAGAATTAACAGTTGAAGATACCCTGGAAGCCTTCGGGTATAACAGGAATGGATTGGAAAACTATTAAAGCAGGACAAATGAAAGTAATATTCAGCTATACAACAAAAGAAGCTGTTGCTGACGGTACACTTGTAAAGATTGATCAGCAATACCTGGATGAAGCAGGAATCAGAACACCAGTTTATCTGAGCAAAGCAGTCTTTGAAAAATATGTGAAAGTCCCGCCTGAAATGGATGGAGAGCAGGATGAAGATGGCAGACTTTGGGATATCCTTTGGATGTTCCGCGTATATGCCGGGACAAATCCGAATGTAAATATTATCAGGTTCAAATTATCATGTCGCCTACCAGATAAAGAGGACTGGTTAATCAATGAAACTTTTGAGAATGACCGGCTATCAAGAATTGTGACACTGAAAGCAGTTTGCTCAGCCAATGATATTGATGATCCGCAGCCTGCTATATTTATCATGATGCCAGGCGAAGACTAATTAATTCTGCTTGTAGCAGAACACAAACCAACACCCACTGGTACCATTTCATTTGAATCTGTAACTGGTGGGAGTTGGTTTAAAACGGTGCTAAAACCAGAATAACTTTTTCTGACCTCTTAATAGGTTGAGGTCAAAAAGTTATTTCCGGTTTTACCCCCTTTGGTTAGCGAATTCGTAATGACAGTTTAATGAATACATTTTTTCAGGCATGATCATTCAGAGTAGTCGGCGAATTCGGATTGTGACCAGTGAATTTAACTTTTTAGCCAAGGGTATGTTTATCAATGAAATAAATGTCAGTTGGTAAACTTTTTTTAGACCTTCAAGTGTTTCGCGCACACCATATCTTTATTGCTTCATCAACCAAATATCATTAATTAGGAATTATGCTTAACAGACCCTTGCTGGCTAGGTTTAACAGGCTGATAATAATCACTTTGATTGATTATTCAAAGAATGGATTAAGATAAAATGGGTCAGTTAACATTATTACGCTATTTTTGCATAGGTTTTTAACGCAACGGTTTGAATAACTGGAGTTCTTTGAATTTGGCTAATTCCGCTAAGGTATGCTAAAAAGTATGTTAAATGAAAAACCGCTTACAATTATTTTAATTGCAAACGGCTCATTTCCAAGTTGTCCGACTAGGGCTCGAACCTAGACTCTTCTGATTCAGAGTCAGACGTGTTACCAGTTACACCATCGGACAGTAAAGGGGTGCAAAAGTAATAAAATCCAGTTATGTTCGCCAAATTTGTTTATTGGTTTTTTTCCATCCGGGTCCAGGCATCCCTTAATGTTACGGTACGGTTGAACACTGGTTTATCTTTAGTGCTGTCGGGGTCAATGCAAAAATAACCGAGGCGTTCAAACTGGAACTTGTCCAGCGCTTGCACATCCTTGAAAGAATCTTCCACAAATCCCTGAACCACTTTCAACGAATCAGGGTTCAGATGGTCTTTGTAATCCTGCCCTTCTTCGGTATTATCAGGCATTTCAACATTAAAAAGACGGTCAAATAATCTTATTTCAGCAGGTCGGGCATGTGTGGCCGAAAGCCAGTGAATGGTGGCTTTTACCTTGCGGTTGCTTTGTGGTAATCCGCTACGGGTTTCAGGATCGTAAGAGCAATGAATAATACTAATTGCGCCGTTTTCATCTTTCTCAACACTTTCGCATTTGATGATATAGGCATATTTAAGCCTTACCTCTCCACCGGGTTTAAGCCTGAAGAACTTGGGTGGAGCGTCTTCCATAAAATCTTCCTGCTCGATAAAAAGTTCTTTTGAAAATGGCAGCTTGCGCGTTCCTGCATCCGGATCTTCGGGATTATTGCCGGCATCAATATACTCTACCTGGCTATCCGGGTAATTATCAATTACAAGTTTTATAGGGTTAATTACCGCCATTCTTCGTAAGGAGCGCTTATTCAGGTCTTCACGGATGCTGTGCTCCAACAAGGCCACATCTATCACGTTATCGCGTTTTGCGACCCCAATTCTATCAGCAAAAAAGCGAATGCTTTCAGGAGTATATCCACGGCGTCTTAAACCACTGATTGTCGGCATACGCGGGTCGTCCCAGCCATTGACAAACTTCGCTTTAACAAGTTCCAGCAATTTACGTTTGCTCATCACTGTGTAACTGAGGTTCAAACGGGCAAATTCGTACTGACGGGGACGATAAGAGCCCGGCTCCACAATCTGATCCAGAAACCAGTCGTATAATGGCCTGTGTACTTCGAACTCAAGGGTACAGATGCTGTGTGTGATTCCTTCAATGAAATCACTTTGGCCGTGCGCATAATCATAGGTTGGATAAATGCACCACTGGTTGCCCGTGCGGTGGTGATGGGCAAACATAATGCGGTACATGATCGGATCGCGCATATGCATATTGGGCGACGACATGTCAATTTTGGCGCGCAATACTTTTGATCCTTCCGGAAATTCTCCGGCCCGCATGCGATGGAACAAATCAAGGTTTTCTTCGACGCTTCGGTTGCGGTAAGGGCTTTCTGAGCCGGGGCGTGTTGGAGTTCCACGGTTCGCACTTATATCGGCAGCGCTCATATCACAAACAAAGGCTTTTCCTTTCTTAATAATGATGATGGCATATTCGTATAGCGCTTCAAAGTAATCGGAAGCATAATACTCACGATTTTCCCAATCGAAACCCAGCCAACGAACATCTTCTTTGATAGAATCAACATATTCAACATCTTCCTTAACCGGGTTGGTGTCATCAAATCGAAGGTTGCACATTCCGCCATACTGCAAGGCCAGTCCGAAATTCAGGCAGATAGATTTGGCGTGTCCAATATGCAGGTAACCATTGGGTTCGGGTGGGAAGCGTGTGTGAACCCTTTTCTCATTTTTACCCTGGCGCAGGTCTTCTTCGATAATTGTTTGGATGAAATGCAGCGATTTGCCGCTTTCTTTTTCATTCACTGGCTCGTTCATAAAAGAGGTTTGCTTTGTTTTTTAACAGTTTGCAAAAGTAATAGTATTACATGAAAGGTTAGATAAAGATTTCGGGAACCATGACTGGATACACAAGACTTTACAATACAAAGTCAAATTACTGCGAACAGATGAAGGTTGTTTAAGACAATCAGACCACAACAGTATCTTTATCAGTCAAAGCTGCATTTTAGTAAATTTGCGGTTCTTAAAAATTAGAAAACTATGGGAATGATATCGGTTGAAGGCATGGAATTTTTTGCCTACCACGGTTGCTTTGCCGAAGAGCAGGTAATTGGAACCCGCTTTATTGTTGACTTTTATTTCGAAGCCGATACCAGCGATGCCGAAGTAAGCGACGACCTGAGGCAAACCGTGAATTATCAAACGGTGTATCAACTGGTGAAAAAAGAGATGGAAATCAAAGCCCATCTGCTTGAGCATGTAGCTCACCGTATTCTGAAATCGGTTATGAACAACTTTCCGGCCATCAATGCTGCTGAAGTGAAAATTTCAAAGCTCAATCCCCCGCTCGGCGGCAAGGTTGACAAGGTTTGTGTAACATTATCAACCGACGATTGGACAGATGCAGAACCCAACACCTAAGATAAAAACCTGCCCATCATGTGGCGTTACGTTTGAGTGTTCGCACTCAATTGAATGCTGGTGCATGGCCTATGTGATCCCAAAGGAAAATATGGAATTGATCCGGCAACATTTCAGCGATTGCCTATGCTCCGAGTGTTTGGGCAAGTATGCAGTTAAAGTCAAAGA
Organism: Bacteroidales bacterium; assembly: GCA_014860575.1. Taxonomy (NCBI): domain Bacteria; kingdom Pseudomonadati; phylum Bacteroidota; class Bacteroidia; order Bacteroidales; species Bacteroidales bacterium. The sequence continues at coordinate 39,301 of JACZJK010000032.1, read as the reverse complement.
AAGCTGCTAATTGGAATTTGTTTTTTCTTTATATCTTTGCACACAATTGGTCTCATGGCCGAGTGGCTAGGCAGAGGTCTGCAAAACCTCGTACAGCGGTTCGAATCCGCTTGAGACCTCAAATGAAAAGAAGAAGTGTTTAACGCGCTTCTTCTTTTTATTTTAAGATAATCCCCGTTTTTATCAAATCAAACTGATCCGGTAATACGTTGAATCAAATGAACATCAAAGGTATTACCAGGTTTCATTTCAAACAGTATTATTGGGTTAGCACTCTTAAGACTTCATCTTTGGAGGGAATATATCCTTTGATCACTACTCTTCCATCAACAACAAGCGCTGGTGTGGTCATCACTCCGTAAGTCATAATTTCCATGATATCTTCTACTTTGCTTATTTGTGCATCAATGTTGTTTTGTTCAACTGTTTCGCGAACCACTTTTTCCATGTTCTTACATTTCATGCATCCGGGTCCTAATACTTTAATTTCCATAGTAATAATTATTAAATAGTTGTTTTTACAGGTACTAGTAAATTAAAAAGGGTTGAGTATTCTTCCCAGTTTTGCTTATTCAGGCAGTATTTTATAAACGGAGGATTGATCTCACCTTGAATCAATCCGGCATTTTTTAATTCTTTCAGGTGCTCTGACAAGGTGCTGCGGGCAATGGGCAGCTCTTCAGCCACATCGCCGCTATAGCAACAGGAATCAGCATTATCGGCTAAATAACGGATAATAAAAACACGGGCCGGATGAGCCATTGCTTTTGAATACCTGGCGAACTTTTCAATATCTGTTGTGTATACACTTTTCGTTTTCATTCAATCATTATTTTCGTTTCCCGTGCGGTTTTAGCATGCATGCACAGGATCCGGTTAATTTTTCCTTCTTATTTGTTTTCAATGGCAATCCGTCTCTTTCCCAATCAAAGATACCGCCATTAAGATTTGCAAGATGTGTAAATCCTACTTGCTGCAGGAATTCAATCACTTCCTTGCTGTGAAGCCCAACCGAATCTGCAATAACAAGGAATTTATCCTGTGGCAGTCCGGTGTATCTTTCTTTTATTTCCTCGTGATCAATGTATATAACCTCTTCAACACCAAATCCCTTGTAACACGTTTCATAAGCATGGCGTACATCAACAAATACGGCACCTTTTTTAGCCGCTTCAAATGCCTCCCTGGGCGACAGATGATGAATCTTGCCGATCTTAATTCCTGAATCTTCCAAATCTGTTAGCATTGTCTGATAAAATTCAATCTACTCTTTTGCTGCCGTTTTAATCCAGTTTTCTAATGTTGCCAGCGTTGGCATTTTTCCGCTGAGCACTAACTTTTCATTGATAATCAAGCCCGGTGTCAGATAAACTCCATGATCGGCAATCTTTTCATGATCCGTTATTTTATTTATACTGGCTTCAACATCAATATTTTTAATTGCTTCCCGGCACATAGTCTCAAGCCTGATACAATTGGGACAACCCGGTCCTAAAACAGTGATATCAACTTTTTTCATAATTGCTTAATTATAAAATGATCCAAAAATCAACCCTGAAATTGTGGCCATAATTATCACGAGCAGAATAAATGTAGCGGTTTTCTTAAAACCCATTACACTGTGGATAACCAGCATATTGGGCAATGAAAGCGCTGGTCCTGCAAGTAAAAGGGCTAACGCAGGACCCTGGCCCATCCCTGAAGCAATCAATCCTTGCAAAATGGGAACCTCTGTTAGGGTTGCAAAATACATGAAAGCACCAAACACAGAAGCAAACAAATTAGAGAATAACGAATTTCCACCAACCAATGTGGCTACCCAGGCATTGGGAATAAGCCCTTCGCCGTTTTCGGTTCCAAGTAATAGTCCGGCAATCATCACTCCTGCAGCGAGCAGAGGTAAAATCTGTTTTGTGAAACCCCAGGTTTCATAAAGCCATTCACGGGGTTCTCCTTCTTTTGAAAGGGTTAAAACAACCAAACCGGCAACAGCCAGGATAAACGGTATTTCGGGGGCACTAAAAATAAAACTGCTTACAATCGCCGGTAAGGCAGCCAGCACAACATGTTGCCACTTCATTTTAAGAATATATACCAGCGAAAACATGAAAGCAATGCCAAAAAATGCTGTAATATGCCATTTACTGATGCCGAAAATATCCTGGGTTCCCCAGTTGGCAAATACGAGGATAAATACGAGAATAAAAAAGTGAGAAGAAGTTTGCCACATGGGCCTTGTTTCCGGTACATCCGGAACATTCATTTGAGCATCGTTACGCTCTTTTTCTTCTTTCCTGAAGAAAAACGCCATAAGCAGCCCAATTACCAGGCTGAAAACCACCGCCCCTACGATTCTTGCCAAACCAAGTTCCCACCCCAGAATTCTTGCAGTAAGAATGATTGCCAAAATGTTTATGGCGGGGCCGGAATAAAGAAAGGCAATGGCTGGTCCCAATCCAGCTCCTCTTTTATGGATGCTTGAAAACAAAGGCAGAATTGTGCAGGAACATACCGCCAGAATGGTGCCGGAAACCGACGCTACCAGGTACGCCAAATATTTGTTGGCTTTCGCCCCAAAATATTTGATAACCGCTGCCTGGCTGATAAAAACTGCAATTACACCGGCAATGAAAAACGCGGGTATCAAACAAAGCAATACATGTTCACGGGCATACCACTTGGTAAGCACAAGCGCTTCGTAAACGGCATTGTCAAAACGGGTTTCGCCAATAGGTAGAAAATATGCTGCCAGGAAAAATACCAGTAACCAGGCGAAAATCTTAAGTTCTTTCTTAGCTTCCATAGCTATTACGAGATAAGAAAAGGATTAATATAGAAATCGAAAATATAATACAGTCCGACCACAATGAAAACAATGGCAACTACCCTTCTGAACCATTTTTCAAAGATTTTCATCTTGTTATAAAAACTGCTGATCCCTGAAACACTGTATGCCAGCAAATAAGCCACTAAAATTACAGGTAGCCCGGTGGCAATGGCAAAAACAAATGGAAGGATCAGGCCGTCGGGGCTGGCGACAGTCATCGGGATTAGCATGCCAAAATACAATACACCGCTATAGGGACAAAATGCCAGTGCAAACAATACGCCAATAAGCAAGGCACTCCAGAGGTTATTGATTTTGATACGCTCCAAAAGCTTATTGACAATACCTCCGCGCAATCCGGGTATATTTATTTTAATATAATCCAGCATGAAAATCCCAAAAATCAGCAGCAGCGGCCCGAGTAGACGCTCGCCATATTTCTGGAAAAAATGAGCGATTTGAAATGTGCTTGCTCCGAAATACAGTATCACACCAATAAGCGTGTAGGTAATGGCTCGTCCAAGGGTATAAACTACTCCGCTGAGGAACACATATTTTTTGTTGTTGATCTCACGGGCGATAAAGGCCGTAGCAGTGATGTTTGTTGCCAGCGGACAAGGGCTTACAGCAGTCATCAAACCCAAAATAAAGGCTGTAAAGATCGGAAAAGAGGAAGCCTCAAGTAATGATTGCAGGTATTCCATAGCTATTCAAGGTGCTGATTAAGCGTTGAGCGCAAAATTTCTATGAATTTATCAGCGTTTGTTCCGGCATACATAAAGGCGTTGTTGGTCAGATCACTTATTTCTGTGAGTTCGCCGACACCGGAACTAACAAACAAAGCCGAACCATAAGCCACATATTCTTCAGCTATTTTTTGATTTTCGGCCTGTTCAACATTCATGACATAAAGCTTTAGTGTTCCGTCTTCAACCTGCTCCTTATACTCTGTCAAAACCGTTTCCCGTACAATTTTTTCAATGGTGAGGCAAGTTTGGCAGCGATTGCTTGTGTGAAAAGATAAAACCCTTACAGGGTAATCCTCAAGATTATCTGCAACCACAGAAACATAGCTGTTCTCTTCCTTTGCAGCTGTATCTGGTCGTGAACAATTTGAAAAAAGGATCAATCCGAATACAAAGCTCATAAATGCAATCATTTTTTGTTTCATAATCATCAGAATTAGTTAGTTAAACCTCACAAATCATTTTTTGGTAGTAAAGAATATTAAGATATGTTGTACAAACCATAATCATTTCCTATTTCGACGAATCCCGAAATATTTTAACAAAAAAGAACCACTCGTAATCAAGTGGCTCGTAATAATATCATTAATCCTTATTTAGGCCCTGGAGATGATAAAGAGCTTTTTGTCTTTTCCGGCAATGCCTGATCCGGAGCCTGCACTACTTCACCTTTAATTCTCAGGACAACAGTATTCTTGGTAACAGAATTTGATGTAACTACAATAGATTTGTTGATCGTGTGTGGCCTATTGACAGTTGTGTACTTGACTTTAATTTCAGCGCTTTCGCCTGGCAGCACTGGTTCGCGTGGCCACTGGGGTACGGTACAACCGCATCCGGCCCTTACGTTAGTTAAGAGGAGCGGTTCGTTTCCCTTGTTGGTAAAAGTAAATACACAATTACCATCGCCATTAACATAAATTGTCCCATAATCGTGGGTTTCTTTGTCGAACTCAATCAATGGCCCTGAGACTTTCGCTTCTTCTTGTGCCAGTAAGGAAAAGCCAAACGACAGCATCAAGAAGATCATGCCGGTTAAAGAAAAAACTACCTTTTTCATAATTATACTTTTTAATTGATCCTTAAAATTTAAGGATGCGGCAAAATTATTAATAATTTATTTATCATTTCGTCGAATCCCGAAATATTTTAATAAAAAATGAGCCAACTCGTTTTAAGTGGCTCATTATGAGTTTGTTTAAAACCTTTTTATTTAGTCCCGGGCGCTGAAAGCTGGCTTTGTACTTTTTCCGGTGATGCCTGGTTAGGTGCTGCAACCACCTCTCCTTTGATCCTTAGAACAATCGTATTGTCAACAATTGAGTTTGATGTGACTACAATTGATTTATTAATGGTATGTGGTCTGTTTAACGTGGTATATTTTACCTTTATCTGTGCACTTTTTCCAGGTAAAACCGGCTCGCGAGGCCATTCGGGAACGGTGCAACCACATCCTGCCCTTACATTAGAGAGAACCAATGGTTCATTACCTTTATTTGTAAAGGTAAATACACAATTACCATCGCCATTAACATAAACGGTTCCGTAATCGTGAGTTTCTTTATCGAATTCGATAACTGGCCCTTTAGTAGTGGACTCGGTCTGGGCAAAAGCAGAGGCGGTGAAACTTAGCACTAACAAAATAATACCAGCCGATGCAATGAGATTCTTTTTCATCTTCTTTTAGTTTTGGGTTAATTTTTACAAATGAACAAATAATTAATTGAAATGATTTATTTTTTAAGAGTTTTTTTGATTGTTTATTGCTCTTTAAAGGGTTTTCAGCTACCCGGATTATCACCACTAAAAACAATGCCAGAAAAACGTTTTTACCTATTTAGAAGAAAAAAAATCATTAAGCTGGTTTCTCATCAAATTAAATTTCTCCGGGTTAAGGTGGTACGAAATGCCTGATACATTATGTTTTTTATAAACCAGCCCAAGCTCCCTGAATTCCTTTAAATGCTGTGACACAGTGGTAAAAGAGACCGGAAAACCCTCCATCATGTCTTCGCTTTTACAATAACCCTTGGTCATAAGAATATCCAATAGCTGGATGCGCGCAGGGTGACTGAACAGTTTTGTGATCCTGGCAATATCATTATGCTTCTTTGAATAATCTTTGGTTTTCATAATCATTAGTTTTCGATAATGTGGGGGAGTTGGATAGTTCTATTTGCAAAGATAATCCATAAAGAGGCAAAGGCAAGTTTTGGGCGGCAAATTTTTGCCACCAAATCATATGCCCTAAAAATTAAGTTGAATTTCGTGATTAAATCATTTACTTGTTTTAGGACAGGTCCTGATGCCCAATAGTCTATAAATTCCACACCAGCCTACCAATCCGGTAATTAGCAATGCAGCAGCTACAATTCCCAGTAAAATGGCAAGAGTTCCGGTAAGGATTTCGCGGTAAATCAACACACCAATTCCAACGGCTATGATGAACCGTACAATAGCGTCAAAGGTGCCAACATTCTTTTTCATTTTCATTATGCTTAAGGTTCGTAATTTTATAACAGGGGCTAAAGGTAATTATTTGATAAAACCGAACAAAGTATTTACGATCCAATTACCCGGCCAAGCTCTTTATTAATCCTGATCAGTATTTCTTTAAAACGTTGATTTTCTTTTTGTAGTTCCAATTGCTCTTCTATACTGGCGCTGTTTCTCATTTTTGATTGAATGGTTCGGAGAATTTGATTGATTTTTTTTGCCTTTAATGCCAACACCGATGTTGTAACGGTTTGTTTTAAGTACTGCTCTTCACCATTTACATAGATTTTATTTATTCTCCAATTATCGCTGAGTTCGTGCCGGTTGCTGATAAGTTCAATTGAGAGGCTGGCAATTGCAGGATCTGGATGTGAAGTGAAATATTGAAAGTCCGGCAGTATTCCATCCCGGTTCAAACTTTCTGCCATCTGGTTAAATATTAATTGAAAACCTGGATTCTCAAAAACTATTTCATCAGTATTTAAGTCGTTGATGATAAATGCCGCCACACTTACATGATATAAATCAAAGCGGCCAAACTCGTTTTCTTTTTCAAATGCAATTTCTTTATTTCCATAGGCAAGTAACAACCTTATAATCTCACTTTCCTGAAAGGCACTACTGTCAGTTTTAAACTCAACCTGCGTGGCAGTAATATTGCTTGGTTGGATAAACTCCGATTCATCCTGGCTTTCCGCAATTCTGGTATTATTGTGTTTGTTTCTTTGGTTTTTCTTATGTTCATTTAACAAGATTGGCTCATCAACATCCATGAGATCGGCACATGCTTTTATGTATTCAAGCCGCATTGTTTCATCCGGAATGAGGCTAATTGACCCGACTATTTCTTTTATCAGACCGGCTTTCTTAACAGGGTCGTTCTTAACATCTTCGAGTAACAAACCGGTTTTTAGCCTGATGAAATCTTTTGCATTTTCGGCCAGGTAAGTTTTAGTTTCCGCGGGACGGTATTTTCTGGCATAAGAATCCGGGTCCTCCCCTTCAGGAAACAAAACTACTTTAACATTCATTCCCTGCTCAAGGATCAGGTCAATACCACGGAATGAAGCTTTCAGGCCTGCTTCATCACCATCGTAAAGAATGGTAATGTTATTTGTATAGCGTTTGATTAATCTGATTTGCTCCGTAGTAAGCGATGTTCCGGATGATGCAACCACATTCTGAATCCCATTTTGAAACAAGGATATAACATCAGTATATCCCTCTACCAGAAAACAGTTATCAGCAGAATTTATAGCATTCTTCGCCAGAAATAGCCCGTAAAGGACTTTACTTTTGCTGTAAATATCAGACTCAGGCGAATTGACATATTTTGGTTTGGTGGGATCTTTTTTCAGGATGCGACCGCCAAATCCCAGAACCCTGCCAGTAAGATTTTGGATCGGAAAAATTACCCGACCACGGAAGCGATCGAAATGATCACCTCCTTCGCGCTCAACAGTTAATCCACTTTTAAACAGGAATTTCAGCTCATAACCATTTTTTAATGCGTGTTCGGTAAACTCTTTCCATGTATCCGGACAATAGCCAAGTTGAAAACGCTCAATGCTATCGTCTGTAAAATCGCGCTCTTTCAGATAAGTTAATCCAACAGCTTTTCCTTCCTGGTGATTGTTCAGGCAATCAGTAAAAAACTTTTGCGCAAACTGATTGATATTGTAGAGGCTCTCTTTTTCATTTTGTTCCTGAATATATTCAGGCGTTTGGGCTTCCTCTTCAACCTCAATATTATATTTCTTTGCCAGGAACCGAAGGGCTTCAGGATAAGTATAATGCTCGTGTTCCATAATGAAATTAACAGCATTGCCAGCCTTTCCACACCCAAAGCATTTATAAATCCCTTTTGTTGCCGAAACCGAAAAAGACGGAGTTTTCTCATTATGGAAAGGGCAGAGCCCAATGTAGTTTGCGCCTCTTTTTTTAAGGTTCACAAAATCAGAAATCACCTCCTCTACCCTGGCGGTTTCAATAATTGTTTGAATTATTTCTTTTGAAATCAATGATTTAGTGATTTATTTCGTTGATGGCTAAATTACACAATACATTGCTACCTTTGTTATTCACTACTAATTATAAAAGCAACATGGCTGAAAAAGAAATTGAACTCCTGAGAAAACAAATTGAGAAATTGGCCGAAAAAGAATTTGATCTCAATATCTGGAAAAGCACCACAGTACTGGTTTTGGATCGGATCTTTGGCCGGGATTCAGAAAAAATCAACCAGATACGAAATATTAATTATGATTACAGCAGTTGGACCTTGAGGGATACTTCCGGTGCATCCTCTTCTGATATTGTTAAAAAACTCGGTCGTGAAATATTGGAAACGATTATTGTTGAACTTGAGACTTTTGGCTTACCCGATAAAAAGGAGAGCGATCAGGTGGATATGTCCGCAATTCAATTGGCTCTTGAAGATGCTTTAAGAATTTCCCAATATCGTGAGTTGATCTCAATCATAAAAGAAATCAAAGATCGCCCGGAGCGAAAAAAAGTACTTTCAGAAAAACTACAAACATATGGCGATGAAACTGTAAGAGATGTTTTAGCCGGAATACTTTCGCACCCTTCATTTGAAGGATTGCATTAGTTCCTTACTGCTGGCGCTCTTCCCAAAGTTGACGGAACGATTTGGGTTGTACTACAGGCATTTGCCTTCTGCTACCCCAGGCCTTTTTGAAGAATCTTCTTAGAATTTTGTTTTTAAAACCTGCGCTTGCACCATCTATTCTGCTTCTTTTCATCATAAATCTTTTCATCACCAACATGCTGATTTTATCATAGAATGTACTGGTGTTGCGTTTAACTGAATCATTCCGGTTGTGCAGCAACAGCTCATGCAGGTTGATATTCACGGGGCACACTTCTGTACAATTACCACATAGTGATGAAGCAAAACTTAAATGTTTGAATTTTTCAAAATCAAGCATGTAGGGTGCAATAACGGCGCCTATCGGACCACTGTAAGTGGTTCCATAAGCATGCCCGCCAATATTTTTGTAAACAGGACAGGCGTTAAGGCAAGCACCACAACGAATGCAGGTCAAGGCACGACGCTGGTTGGGTTGAGCCAATAAATTGGTTCGCCCGTTATCAATTAAAATTACATACATAGCCTCCGGGCCATCTGCTTCATTTTGCTGTCGTGGCCCATTGATAACAGAGCAATAAGCGCTTAGCCGCTGACCAGTTCCATGGGTTGAGAGCAATGGCCAAAATAAGTCAAGATCAGTTATTGATGGGATTACTTTTTCAATTCCTGTAATTGCTATATGAATTTTGGGTCCTGACATTGTCATCATGCCATTGCCTTCATTTTCATTAACTGCAATGGAGCCGGTATCAGCAATCAGGAAATTAGCGCCGGTAATTCCAATCTCAGCCTGGCTAAATTTCTCCCTCAAAAGCTTTCTTACAAAATGAGTTATTTGCTCAGGACTGCTGTTTTCAGGCATTTCAAACTTTTCATGAAAAAGTTTGGCTACATCTTCCTTTGACAGATGCATGGCTGGGGTCACAATATGATATGGCGCCTGCCCTAATTGCTGAACAATGAATTCACCTAAATCGGTTTCAACAACTTCTATCTTATTCTTCGCGAGATGTTTGTTCAACTCAATTTCTTCGGTGACCATGCTTTTCGATTTGACCACCATTTTGGTTTTGTGCTTCTTGGCAATATTCAGCACTTCTTTTACAGCAGTTTCTGCATCGAGTGCCCAAATTACTTTTCCACCTCTTTCTTCAAAATTCTTTTCGAACTCAACAAGGTAACGGTCAAGTTCATTGATAACCTTGTATTTTATAACGGCAGCTTTCTTTTTTGCCAGGTCAAGGTTACTAAACTGCCTTTTTCCATTTTTAACAGCAGCATCGTATTTTGAGATATTGTAGTTTATCTTTTTACGATGCTCCCGATCGAATGCAACTTTTTCAGTAGACCTAACAAAGTCAGTATATGTGATTGGCTTGGTGCTCATGCTATTTACATGGTATTTTTTGAACTCTTATTGCATGCCTGCCTCCATCAAAGTCAGTATTAAGAAAAGCATCAAGAGCCTTTAAGGCTTCTTCTTTATCAATGAACCGTCCTGGAAATGAGATAATATTAGCGTTATTATGCATGCGTGCAAGCCTTGCTATTTCAGTATTCCAACATAAAGCAGCTCTTACATTTGGATATTTATTGGCTGTCATGTTTACACCATTTCCACTTCCACAAATTAAAATTCCTCTTTCTGAAACGCCACTATTAACCGCATCTGCAACTGAATGTGCAAAATCAGGATAATCAACACTCTCTTCAGAAAAGGTTCCGTAATCTTCAAATTCAATTTTCTTCTCCTTCAAATAATTAATAAGCGCTTCTTTTAATTTGAATCCGGCATGATCACATCCTAATGCCAACTCTTTTGTTTGCATGGCAATGTTAATTTATTTTAAAACAAAAGTAGCTAAAAATGAATGGTTCCGACTTTAGCGTATTGCCAGCTAGGGAATTATTTTGATTTGAAGCCAAGAGACTAATTTCTAAAAATGATAGAAATCAATCAGTTAAGAAATATTAACATTCAACAGGCTTTATTTGTTAATAAGTTGTTACCGCTTTTTAATAAATAGAATTTATGAACACAGATTTTTCCCTTTTGGGTTCATAAGGTTAAAACAGTAGTACTTGTTAATAGTTATTCCACTCCTGATGAACAAAAATGGTCTAATTTAGCAATGAATTTTATTAACATTCTTCTTTTACTTCAAATTGTTAATTCAATTTCGGATTACTGATTTACAATAAATTGATCATTCATAATTGTTAGCAGGGTGTTAATAGAAAATTGATAACTCAAAATCCTAATTTTATGCGCAAATAATGCGAACACAATTAACACCCTTTAATACTTATAATATTTTTTATTCAAATTCATTTATAATAAGCACGCTTAAAACAGGATTTGTGCAAGCCATCATCTTGCAGTAATCTTGCAGTATCAAATGAGAATATGAAAAGCCTGATTAAAATATTGGTAGTCGTTATTTCTCAGATGAGTTGGATGACTACATTTTCCCAGGAAGCATTCAACCCCGATGGTTACAATATTTTTTATCATACCAACGGAAATATTTCCAGCGAAGGTACAATGAGAAATGGAAAGCCCGATGGGTATTGGAAAACTTACCATGAAAACGGCATCATCAAATCGGAAGGCAACAGAGTTGATTTCGAATTAGATAGTGTTTGGACTTTTTATGATGAAACTGGCGATATTAGTTTAGAAATCAGCTATAAAGCTGGTGTTAAAGACGGAATCAGAAAAACTTACCGCGTGGATGAAATCATTGTGGAGCGTTTCGTTAAAGATGTAAAAACGGGACTTACTGAACACTTTTTTACTGATGGTGCATTAATGCGAACCATCCCGTTTGAAAACGGACTTGAGCAAGGGAATGGGTTTGAATACGACCATGAAGGCAACATCATTACTTTAATTGAATACCGTCGGGGCTTTATAATAAACCGGGAAAGTATTAACCGTCATGATCATAACGGATTAAAACAGGGGAGGTGGAAATATTTTTACGATGATGGAGCATTGCAAATGGAAGGAACATTCCGAAACGGAAAAAGAGACGGTTTCTTTAAAACTTACGATCGCAATGGAAATCTGCTTGATCTTAAAAAGTTTGTTAATGATGAGGAAATTATTGATGCTCCTGAAATTTTCCGCCTTGAAGTCGTAACGGAATATTATGAAACTGGTGTTATAAGCCGGGTAACAACTTATCGTAATAATTTACCTGAAGGCGTAAGCAGGGAATATGCCGAAGACGGATCAATTTCAGAAGCTATCGTATATGCCGCTGGTAACGTGATCGGCAAAGGGATCATTGATGAAGAAGGAAACAAAGAAGGTGATTGGGAAGATTATTACATTGACGGTAGCTTAAGAGCACAAGGCACTTACAAGAATAATAAGAAAACCGGAGAATGGATTTATTATCATGAGAATGGTACACTTGAGCAAAAGGGGACTTATGATGATGAAGGTAAGCCTGTTGGAGAGTGGGTTTGGTATTATGATAATGGAAATCTTTGGAGGGAAGAATTATTTATCAACGGATTACAGGATGGCCTTGTAACAGAGTTTGACCCTTTTGGAAAAATTATTTCAGAAGGCGAATATTTTGAGGGCCTCGAAGAAGGCAAATGGATTTATAATTTTGAGAACCACAAAATTGAAGGTTCATACAGTTCGGGTCGAAGAAATGGAGTTTGGAAACATTATTACAGTAACGGCCAGTTAAGTTTTGAAGGACAGTTTATTGATGACAATCCAAATGGAAAGCATATTTACTACTGGGAAGACGGAAATAAGAAAGACGAAGAAGAATACATCATGGGCCGTAAGGAAGGTGATTGGATCCGCTACAATGAAGACGGCACACCCTTGCTTGTTATCACTTACAGTAATAACAGGGAAGTAAAGTATGATGGGGTAAAAATTAAACCAGAATTCGATGAATGATCAATTCATAAATTAAATGCTGGGAACCTTTGTTAATGTTGCTGCGGTTATTGCAGGAAGTCTGCTAGGTTTGCTGCTTAAAACACGATTGCCTGAAAAGATTACTAGCATTGTATTTCAGGGCATTGGGTTGGTAACCATTTTCTTTGGAGTGGCTATGGCATTCCGGTCGCAGAACTGGGTGATATTAATTTTGTCAGTAGTTTCTGGAGCCATCATCGGCCAATTGCTCAACCTTGATGAACGCCTGAATAAGGTAGGGGAGTGGCTGAAAAATAAACTAAAAATCAATAATATAAGGTTCACTGAAGGGCTGATAACCGCCTTTCTTCTTTTCTGCATGGGAAGCCTTACCGTGCTTGGCGCCCTTGAAGAAGGTATGAACCAAAACCCGGAATTGCTGCTTGCCAAATCGGTGATGGATGGATTCTCATCCATCGCGCTTTCGGCGGCTATGGGAATTGGTGTGATGTTTTCTGTGATTCCATTGCTGATTTACCAGGGTGGAATAACATTATTTGCCGGCTCATTACAAAATGTACTTTCCGAACCTTTAATCATGGAGATCACAGCCGCCGGTGGAATCATCTTACTAGGCATGGGTATCAATATTCTTGAAATCAAACGAATCCAGATATTAAACCTGTTGCCGGCATTGCTGATGGCGGTGGTGATGTATTATCTGGTAAACTTGATTTAAAGGAACGCGGATGACGTGGATTTAGCAGATTTGCACGGATTTATTAATCAGCGATCATCAGTTTAATCAGCGTCATCAGCGTTCCATATCACACCAGTACAAAGTCCATCTGCTTTTTCTGCAGATCCACTTTTCGTACTCGTATTTTTACCCGGTCGCCAAGCTTGTATTCCTGTCCGTAGCGTTGGCCAACCACGCGGTAATTGTCTTCATCAAGGTAATAGAAATCGTCGTTCATGTATTTGAGTGATACCATTCCTTCACATTTATTGCCTTCAATTTCTACGAAAATTCCCCATTTGCTCACCCCGGAAACCAGTCCATAAAACTCCTGCCCGATCTTGTCCATCATAAACTCAGCCTGCTTGTATTTTACCGAATCACGCTCTGCCTGCTCGGCTCTCTTTTCCATTTCAGATGAGTGCTGGCATTTTGGTTCGTATTCTTCCTCGATAACAGAAGGCTTGCCTGACAAATAGCGTTCTAACAAGCGGTGGACCATCAGATCGGGATAGCGCCGTATTGGTGAAGTGAAATGTGTATAATGCCTGAAATCCAAACCGTAATGCCCGATATTTTGAGTTGAATATTCGGCTTTGGCCATGGTTCGGATAGCGATGGCTTCAATCATGTTTTCTTCGCCTTTACCGGATATTTGTTCAAACAAACGGTTAAAAGATTGTGCCATACTTTTTCTTGAGCCGGTCTTCATGCTGTAACCCAGCTTTCCGATAAATTCGGTGAAACGGTTTAATTTTTCAGGATTGGGTTCATCATGCACGCGGTACACAAAAGTTTTGGGTTTTGCAGCGCCTTTTTTCTTTCCAATCAATTCGGCGACCTTGCGGTTTGCCAGCAGCATGAATTCTTCAATCAGCCAGTTGGCTTCTTTGTTTTCCTTGATATAAGTACTTAACGGTTTCCCATTCTCATCGAGTTTGAACTTAACCTCTACAGAGTGAAAATTAATTGCCCCTCCTTTGAAGCGTTCATTGCGAAGCTTTTGTGCCAGTCCGTTCAGAAACAAAAGCTCGTCCTTGTAATCGCCTTCACCGCCTTCAATCATTGCCTGTACTTCTTCATAGTTGTAGCGGCGGTTAGAATTGATAATTGTTTTTCCGAACCATTCCTCCAGCACCACAGCTTTTTCATTCATTAAAAAAACTGCTGAAAAACAGAGCTTTTCTTCATTTGGCCGCAGTGAACAAACCATATTTGAAAGCTTTTCGGGAAGCATTGGGATCACACGATCTACCAGATAAATAGAGGTGCCCCGGTCATAACCTTCGGCATCAATCGCGGAACCTGGTTTCACATAATGAGAAACATCAGCAATGTGCACGCCAACTTCCCAGACATCATCTTTCACCTTTTGCAATGACAGGGCATCATCAAAGTCTTTGGCGTCTTCAGGATCAATTGTAACCGTAAACACTTCGCGGAAATCCCTGCGACTGCTTATTTCTTCTTTACTGATGGTTTCTTTTATTTTTCCTGCTTCATTTTCAGCAGCCTTCGGGAAAGAAAGCGGGAAGTTGTGATTTACCAGGATGGATTTCATTTCAACTTCATTATCGCCTGGCTTGCCAAGCACTTCGGTTACTTCGCCCATTGGGTTTTTGGCATGCTCTGGCCATTCGGTCATTTTTACAACAACCTTTTCACCGTTTTTAGCTCCTTTCAGATTTTCGGGCAATATCATAATATCAACCGGAATAGTGACATCATCGGGAGTGAGAAATCCCATTTTTCCACTTATATTCATGGTTCCCACGAAATTAATCCTTGCACGGGAAACGATTTCTACAATCTGGCCTTCTATTTTACGACCCTTGCGTTTTGGGAACAGATGGACTTTAACTTTATCACCATGAAGCGCGCGCCCGGTGTTGTTATAGGCGATAAAAACGTCCTCATCAAGATCGGGAGTAATAATATAAGCTTTTCCGGTCTGCTTCATATCTACTGATCCAGTCACAAAGTTTTGAGGTATTAACTCCATCATCTTTTCCTGGTTGAGCTGGTATTTTCCGCGGTTCAGCTCAACAATGATTTCCTTTTTGCTCAAACTATCCAGAATCTGCTTAACGAGTTCTTTACTTGCTTTATCGCTTAGCCCAAGATGCGATGAAACTTGCCTGAAATTGAGGGCGCGATAAGGATGATCGGTAAACACTGCCTGCACACTGTTTATAAAAGTGTTTTTTGAAACAGGATTAATTTTGCGAGTAGTTTTTTTCTTATTCATGACTATTTGGTACTAATTGTAGAATCTGTTTTTTTTATGGCTGATTTTATGCGAAGTATGGTTTCATCCTTTCCAAGTATTTCCATGATCTCAAACAAATCCGGTCCCATTGCCGAACCAACCAACGCAATACGCAAAGGAAGCATAATAACTCCCATATTAAGTTGATTATCTTCAATGTAACCTTTAATTTGCGAGGATAATTCCTCTGCCTTTTTTTTATTTGTGCTTTCGAGTAAAGATGTGATTTCCATCAGTGATCCGGAAGTTTCTGGTTTCCAACGTTTTTTGATAAGTTGTTCATCGTATGTTTCGGGTCGGAAAAAGAAAAACGCCATTTGATCCCAAAGTTCAGGAATGAGATTTGCGCGCTCTTTTATAAGCGAAATAATCTGTGCGATCCTGCTTTCGTCAACTTCAATTCCTTTTTGAGTGAGATACGGGAGAAGCAGTTTGGCAAGATCAGTTGCTGGTTGGTTCTGAAGATACTGGTGGTTAAACCATTTGGCTTTGTCCGCGTCGAACTTAGCGCCTGATTTGCTTACACGATCCAACGAAAAAGCATCTATCAGTTCCTGCATTGTGAAAATTTCCTGAGTAGTTCCGGGATTCCAGCCAAGCATGGCAAGCATATTAATGAAAGCATCCGGCAAGTAACCTGATTCCCTGTAGCCTGATGAAATTTCTCCACTTGCCGGGTCATTCCATTGTAAGGGGAAAACCGGAAACCCAAGCCTGTCGCCGTCTCTTTTACTTAGTTTTCCTTTACCATCGGGTTTAAGCAACAAAGGCAAATGTGCAAATTCCGGCATAACGGATTCCCATCCAAAAGCACGGTAAAGGAGCACATGCAGCGGGGCGGATGGCAACCATTCTTCACCACGGATTACGTGGGTGATTTTCATCAGATAATCATCAACAACATTGGCCAGATGGTAGGTAGGCATCCCATCAGATTTAAACAAAACCTTATCGTCCAGTAAGTTGCTTTCAACCTCCACGGTACCTCTTATGGTATCCTGCAAAACAATGGTTTCATTTTCGGGAATCCTGATCCTGACAACATAAGGAGTCTGATTGGCAATCAGTTGCTTTACTTCTTCCTCATTCAATACCAATGAATTCCTGAGTTTATTGCGCGTTACCACATCATATTGAAATGGTGGATATTTCAGTGTTTCCGCTTCTTTTCTTCTGGCATCCAGTTCTTCGGGTGTATCAAAAGCATAGTATGCATGCCCGGTTTCAAGCAATTGATTTATATATTTCACATAAAATTCCTTGCGTTCGCTCTGACGGTAAGGAGCATACGGGCCTCCTACATGCACACCCTCATCGAATTCAATACCACACCAGGACAACGACTCAATGATATATTCTTCGGCTCCGGGAACAAAACGCCCCTGGTCAGTATCTTCAATACGCAGAATCATTTTACCATTATTTTTTCTGGCAAGCAGATAGTTGTAAAGGGCGGTTCTTACACCTCCGATATGTAAAGGTCCTGTTGGACTTGGTGCGAACCTGACGCGGGTTTCGGGTAATTTCATGGTTATTTGAATTGTTATGCAAAGATAGGAAGAACGAAGCAGCAAGGCTATAAATGTTGATTGCATAGCGGTTCATAATAATTTGACAAGCAGAGTATTCGTTATAAACTGATTCATTATGCTCATTGTTTTATAACTTTGACGATTGTTTTCAACTAAATAGCCATGCGAAACAAAGGAATTCCTAGGTACCATGTTTTAAGGATTTACCTCTTTTCTATCCTGATATATTTCATGTTGATTTTGCCTGTGTTGATGGTGATGTCATTAAAAATGGCTCCTAAGCTATTTGAAGCCCGCGATAATGTAATGAAAAGAATATCAAAGGAATCGGACACACTGAACCAGGGAAATGTGGCCCGTTTGGCAGAGCTGGAAAGAAATCTCATTGAATTAGGTTCCCTTCCATTGCAAATGCGGGATGACGCAATAATACAAATGGAGAGAGAGCGGGATTCATTAATCAAAGTGGTAAGTCCGGGAAGCAGGGTAGAAGTGACTACCGATAGCACTGATTCGCCTTTTTCGACGACTGCTGTCATAATTTTCAGATTTGTTATACTGTTTACACTTGTGGCAGGATTAATTGCGAATGCCCCGCTAAAAAGATATTTCAATAAAAAGCGAAGGCGCAAACCAATCCCCGAAAAACTTAGTAAATACTGCAAAAGGATCTTGCTATTCACCCCATATATCAATGCCGGGATTTTGCTAGTTGGCTATTTTATCCTTCATGGATATATGTTTTATGTCCTGAAAACCGGGAAGGGTTTTGAAGATGCTATCAGCCGCGACCTTTTCCTGCAGTTCTTTTACGTTTCACTCATCGCCTACCTGCTGATTGTTTTATTTGTGTTTTTCTGGCAGAAACACAGGGTTCACATAATATACCTTGAACATGTTTTCGCCGAAAAAGAATTGTATTCGAGGCTAAAATACCTGCGCAAAGGCCGGATCAGCAACCGCTTATGGATATCAAGCGGAATGACAACATTGCTTCCATTGGTCATTGTGATGCTCTATATAATTTTGGCTCTTACACCAATCCGGGATCTGGGTACAATAACCGCAGAACATCAACAAATTTTACTGGGTCCATACCATTCGATGGTCGAGACTGGTCAGGAAACTATGGAGCGCATGTGGTATATCAATGCATTCGACAATTTACTGATGTTTAGCGGCATATCAATGGGCATTATCGTTGCACTGATTTACATTATGTTTTTTGTGCGCTGGACAACAGCAGGAATTCTCAGCCCGGTGAAGGAACTGCTTTACAACATGCGCTGGACAGGAGAGGGGCATGTAAATAATTATACCGTTGTGCGAACCAATGATGAAATTGGCGAATTAAGCGAAGGTTATAACAACATGACTTCACGTTTGATGGAATACATTGACAGGATTTCGGGAATGAATGAAGCGTATGTTCGGTTTGTTCCTCGTCAATTCCTGCAATTCCTGGGTAAGGATAACTTCACTGATATTAAGCTAGGCGATCAGGTTCAGAAAGAAATGACCATTTTATTTTCCGATATCAGGTCATTTACTGATTTATCAGAAGAGATGACTCCTAAAGAAAATTTTGATTTCATCAATCATTATCTGGGTTTAATGGAGCCGGTGATCAGGAAAAACAATGGGTTTATTGATAAATACATTGGCGATTCAATTATGGCGCTGTTCGGCGAAAGCGTTGATGATGCTATTAACGCTGCCGTTGAAATGCGGATGAAGCTTGTTAGCTTCAACGACGAGAGGCGGGGGATGGGTAAGAAAGAAATCAGTATAGGAATTGGTATTCATGCCGGGAACCTGATGCTTGGCATAGTTGGGAGCGAAGGGAGAATGGAGGGCACGGTTATCAGTGATGCCGTCAACCTTGCATCGAGGCTTGAAGGACTGACAAAAATTTACGGAGCTTCTATTATTATCAGCGAAGATGCCCTGATTAAACTTAAAAACCCTTTGCATTTTCAATATCGCTTCCTTGATATTGCAAGGGTAAAAGGGAAACGCGATTCCGTTTATATTTTTGAGGTTCTCAATGGCGATGATGAGAACATTAAAAAACTTAAGTGGGAAACCCGGAATGAATTCGGAAAAGCGGTTGATCTTTACCGGAATCAGAAATTTGAACAAGCCACTGAACTTTTTCAGGATATTCTGAAAAAAAATCCAGCCGACATGGTTGCCCGGCTATATACTGAGCGTTGCCAGGAAACACTTTTAAAGGGCTTACCGAAAGACTGGTCGGGTGTTGATATGAGGGAAAATTAAAATCTGCTAAATGTTATTGGCTAAAAAAAGAATGAAACACTACTTGATATTAATTCTTGTAACATTATCCTTTTCTGTAGAAGGACAAAAAAGCATCTACTTATATTTTAATGATGCAGGATTTTGTGGACCAGGCCCTTTATACATTGAAGAATTAACCTTGTTTGAAGATAATTCATTTGAATATACATCCTTTCAATATCTTAATTTGAAAATAGAAGCCTCAGGTCAGTTCCTGAAAGGAAAGAAATATATTTCATTGGAATATCAAGTCTTAAAAATTGACACTCTTAATAAAAGCAAAGAAATAGGAGAGATTAACAACTTGCAATTTATCTCCAAGTTTAGAATTATTAAAGACAAGGATTGGCTTAAGAATAAGGGTGGAATGCTTATTGAATGTGGCAAGTTGTTCGCGTCAAAAACAAAAATGCTAGAGCCAAGAAAAAGAAGAGTCATGATAATTAAAACATTTGATTACAAGTTAATTAACTAAAATCCTGCCACACACAACTCCTTTGCCCAATAGCCTATGAAATAGCAGCTTGAAATAGCGCACCACGCAGAATTAATGTACCTTTGGACAGTGACGAAGCCCGCAAAACGTCTACTGGGTATAGCTGCAAAACGTTATATATGGTTGTTCCATCGCATCTCAGTAAACTAAGCTGGTGTTTTAAGCGTTTACTCAAATGAAAGGATAGAAACTTTAATGCATAATAATAAGTCATTAGAAGCCCTGATTGTTAAGATTGATGCCTTTATCCGGTTATATTACAAAAACCAGATTATAAGAGGCATCATCTATTCAGTTGCTTTATTGGTAGTATTTTTTTTGGTTCTGAACCTGTTGGAGTACTTTACTTACTTTGGACAAACCGTTCGGGCGCTAATTTTCTTTGGCTATATAACGATTGCCATTGCAATATTGTCAATTTACATCATCGCTCCATTGCTGAAATTATTCAGGGTAGGGAAAATTATTTCCTACGAACAGGCAGCGGCTATCATCAGCCGGCACTTTCCTGAAATCAATGATAAATTGATCAATACACTTCAGTTGGGCACGATGATGGAACCGGAAAAGGCAAACCTTGAAGTAGTGGAGGCGGCGATAGCACAAAAGACTGAGCGAATAAAGTTATTGCCATTTACAGATGCGATTGATAAAAAAGAGAATATAAGAAAAACCCCCTATGCACTCGTTCCCTTACTTGTTGTGCTGATCCTGTTTATAGCAGCGCCAACACTAATTAAGGACCCGGCAAAACGAATTTCAAACTACCATTTACAATATGAACGCCCGGCACCTTTCCGCTTTATCATTTCGGATAATATTCTGACGGTTCTGAAAGGCGACGACCTGGATCTACATATCAAACTGGAAGGAAATGAATTGCCTGCTGAAGTCTTTATTGAGTATAAAAACACCTCAGCCAGAACTGCGCGGCTTGCGAAAAATGAATTCATATACAGGTTTCGGAACCTTAATGAAGATATAAGCTTCCGGTTGCAGGGAGAAGGTTTTTACAGCGAAACATACAATATTATAGTATTGCCCAAGCCACTTATCATCACTTATGATGTTACACTCGAGTTTCCGGATTATACCAGGCGACCCGATGAAAATGTCAGGAATACAGGGGATTTTTCTGTTCCACGCGGCACTTTTGTTACCTGGTCGTTTTACACAGAATCAACGGATTCAGTTAACATCACCACATCACTATCCGATAGCCCTATCATGCAAAGGGTTTCTGATAATGAATTCCGTGGGAAAATGAGGGCGATGGAATCAATGGATTATGTCGTAGTTCCAATCAATAAACATGCTATTGCCAGGGATTCATTATTGCATCAAATAACAATAATACCTGATATTTATCCCGAAATCAATGTTGAGACTTTTATTGATTCAAGTAATTTCAGCAGTGCCTATTTCACCGGGCAAATAAAGGACGATTATGGGTTCGATAAACTTGAGTTTCATTATAGAAGACAAAACATCAAATCACCTGACAGAATTATTGAAAGCGAAACCACGCTGGTGAATATTGACAAGAACATTAATTCGCAATCTTTTTTCTACACATTTGATTTCTCCGGAATTGAAATTGAGCCAGGTGATCGTATTGAATATTGGTTCGAAATATGGGATAACGACCGGGTGATGGGCAGCAAATCAAGCCGGACGGGGATCGGAGCTCTTGAAATTCCCGGAATGGCTGAACGCGAAGAACAGATTGCTGAAAAACAAGCTGAAGTTTCTTCAGAAATTAGCCAGTTACAAAGAGAGTTATTTGAACTTTCGCGCGAAATTGACCAACTGCAAAAATCCATTCTTCAGAAAGAAAGCATCAGCTGGGAAGACACCAGCAAGCTTAATGAAATGCTTGAAAAACAAGCCAGTTTGCAGGAAAAGGCTGAACGGGTCAAGGATAATCATGCCGAGCTGAACAGGATGCAAGATGAAGTAAAACCATTTAGTGAGGAAATAATCCGTAAGCAGCAGGAACTTCAAAAGCTGTTTGATGAATTGATGACTGACGAAATGAAGAAAATGTTCGAGGAACTTCAGAAGTTGCTGGAAGAGTTAGATAGAAGTAAAATGCAGGATATGCTGAACAAGATGCAGATGAGCAATGAAGAGCTTCTTCAAAACCTCGACAGAAACCTTGAACTGTTTAAGCAACTCGAAATTGAAAAGAAAATAACTGAAACGGTTGCGAAACTAAAAGAGCTTGCTCAGAAACAAGACGAACTCGCGGAACAATCCAAAAATCCTGATGCGAATTCTGAGGACCTGGATAAACAACAAGCGGAAATTGAAAATGAATTTCAGGAGATTAAAGAGGAATTAGAGGATATTAAAGAGCAGAACGAGGAACTCGATTCGCAATATGAGATGATTGAAACCGAAGAGCTTGAAAAGGATATTGAAGGCTCGATGCAGGAAAGCCGTGAAAATTTGCAGAAGAATCAGAAATCAAAGGCCTCACCTCATCAAAAAGATGCCTCACAAAAAATGGATCAATTGAGTGAGAATTTGATGAATATGATGATGGAAGGCCAAAATGACCAACTGGGTGAAGATATAAGGTTAATAAGAAAACTGCTGGAAGACCTGATTGATGTTTCATTTGATCAGGAAAACCTGATTGACAAAACTGTAGAAATTAACACTGTGGATCCCAGGTATAATGAATTGCTTTCAGAACAAAACAAGCTCATTACAAGCCTTAAACAAATTGAGGATTCTCTTCAGGCAATTGCAAAGCGTCAGGCAGCAATACAGCCTTTTGTCTTGCGAGAGATAGCGCAGATTAACAATAATGTTGAAGAAGCATTGAAATCACTTGAGGCAAGAGACACTAGAACTACTTCCACCCGGCAGCAGTTTATCATGACATCTATTAACAATCTTGCGTTAATGCTCGGCGAATCTATGGAGCAAATGATGCAGCAAATGGCGAGCAAACCCTCTGATGGCGAAAGTTGTCCAATGCCCGGGCAGGGGCAGGGGCAGGGTAAACCCTCAATGAGTACAATGAAGGATTTGCAACAACAGCTTAACCAGCAAATGGAGCAAATGCAGAAAGGAAAAGGAAAGCCGGGAGAACAAGGTATGCCACAGCCTGGAGGTCAATCAATGAGTGAGCAGTTTGCAAGGATGGCCGCACAACAAGAAGCACTGCGAAGACAAATGCAACAATACCTTGAAGAGGTTCGCAAAGAAACCGGAGGTAACGATGGCAATGCTGTTAGGGCAATTGAAGAAATGGAAGAATCAGAAAAAGACCTGGTAAATAAGAGAATAACAAATGAAACCCTGATGAGGCAAGAGAGGATAATGACAAGACTTTTAGAATCTGAACGTGCTGAAATGGAAAGAGAAAGGGAAGAAAAGAGAGAATCGCGGGAAGCACAAAATTATCCGGTTAGCAATTCGGATTCTGTTATGGAATTCTATAGAAAAAAAATGAATGAAAGAGAAATGCTAAGAACTGTTCCTCCTCAAATGAATACATTCTATAGAACCAAGGTAAACGATTATTTCATTCAGGTTCAATAAGATATGATATTATTTCACTCAAATTCCCACAATTTTACAGTTAAAAATAAGGCCTTGATCAAAGCATGGCTTAAAAGAGTTGCTGAGAGCGAAGGTAGAAGTATTGGACAAATTGATATTATTTTCTGTTCAGATGAAGAATTGTTGGAGATGAACAAAAAACACCTGAACCACGATTATTTTACGGACATTATTACCTTTGATTATTCTGATAGACAGGGAATTATATCAGGCGATCTATATATTAGTACCGACAGAGTATCAGATAACGCCAGGAAGTTTGATATCTCTGATGAGATAGAGCTTAGACGAGTCATGGTTCATGGCATTTTACATCTTGTTGGATTCAATGATCGCACGGATGAAGAAATCTCGCTGATACGGGAAAAGGAAGAACTTTACCTGTCGCTTTATCCTTGACAGCCTTTCAACAAGGCTTTCCCTCAGGATACAAAGAATACACTATTTTTGCAGGAGGGTTAAAAATTAAGTTTACGTTTCACGTGAAACAGTTATAATGTTTGAAGAATATGATGTGATTGTTGTTGGTGCAGGTCATGCAGGCAGTGAGGCCGCAGCTGCAGCAGCAAATATGGGTTCCAGGGTTTTGTTGATCACCATGAACATGGCTTCTATTGCTCAGATGTCGTGCAACCCGGCAATGGGCGGGGTTGCAAAAGGACAAATAGTAAGAGAAATTGATGCGCTGGGTGGATATTCAGGAATTGTTACCGATAAAACCATGATCCAATTCCGGATGCTCAATAAATCCAAAGGCCCGGCAATGTGGAGTCCTCGAGCACAAAATGACAGGATGAGATTTTCAGAGGAGTGGAGATTGATGCTGGAAAGAATCCCCAATCTGGATTTCTGGCAGGACATGGTAACAGGTTTGATTGTGAAAGATGGCAAGGTTGCCGGTGTGAAAACATCTATGGGATTAGAGATCTATTCTAAATCAGTAATTCTAACAAATGGAACATTTCTTAACGGAATAATACATATTGGAACCAAAAGCTTTGGTGGTGGCAGAATAGGGGAGAAGGCGTCGAAAGGAATTACGGAAGACCTGAGGGCTTTGGGTTTCGAATCGAATAGAATGAAAACCGGAACACCCGTTAGAATTGATGGACGCTCAATAGATTTCTCCAAAATGGAAGAACAAAAGGGAGACGAATCTCCTGGTCACTTCTCTTTTAAAACCAATACTGCTTTAACTAAACAATTAAGCTGTTTTATTACCTATACGAATAGCGAGGTACATGATATTTTAAGAACGGGATTCGAATTTTCGCCAATGTTTACAGGGCGTATTGAAGGTGTAGGGCCACGCTATTGCCCATCAATCGAGGATAAAATAGACCGATTTGCACACCGGGATAGACACCAGCTATTTGTTGAACCTGAAGGCTGGGACACTGTTGAGTATTATTTGAACGGATTTTCATCCTCTTTACCGGAAGATGTCCAGTTTAAAGCATTGAAGAAGATTCCCGGTTTGGAAAATGTAAAAATATTCAGGCCTGGCTACGCTATCGAATATGATTATTTCCCACCCGTACAACTAAAGTACACTCTTGAAACAAAATTAATTGAGAACCTATATTTTGCAGGACAGATAAACGGAACAACCGGTTATGAGGAGGCGGCAGCTCAAGGATTGATGGCTGGAATGAACGCGCACTTAAAGTGTTCAAATAAAAAGGAGTTCATTTTGAAACGCTCTGATGCATACATTGGAGTTTTAATTGACGATCTTATTACCAAAGGAGTTGACGAGCCGTACCGGATGTTTACTTCAAGGGCTGAATATCGTTTATTGCTTCGTCAGGATAATGCAGATATACGATTAACTCATTTAAGTCATGAGTTGGGCCTGGCTGATAGCGATCGCATAGAAAGAGTGCAACAGAAAGAAGCGCGGATCACTAAGATTTTAACAGAGCTTAAAAATGAAAGTATTGATCCGGAAAGTATCAATGAGTTGCTTCTGAAATGCGATACACAACCGGTTTCGCAAAAGGTTAAATTAGCCAACATTTTGCTAAGGCCGCAGATATCACTTTTTGATATGATCAACCATATTCCCAGGCTTAAATCCTTTATTTCCTCAATGGGCGACGATTTGAATGAGGAGGTTGCTGCTTCTGAAATTTTAATTAAATATGGTGGCTACCTGCTAAAAGAGCAAGAGCTCGCGCAAAAATTGTCCCGACACGAGGACATGCCATTACCCGAAGATTTCAATTATCAACAGCTTAACTCTCTCTCTTTTGAGGCTCGTGCAAAACTGAGTAAAATAAAGCCAACTTCAATAGGCCAGGCTTCAAGAATAAGTGGCGTGTCTCCGTCGGATATAATGGTATTACTTATTTTCCTGGGAAGATAATTGCAATGTTTCACGTGAAAACCATCACATGGCCATAGAAGAACTGCCAACTCAGCGTTGTTTTATTTGTAATGGAACTGAATTCCATAAATTTCTCAGATTGAATGACTATTTTCTTAGCCAGGAAGTATTTGAGTTATGCAAATGCTTAACTTGTGGATTGCTTTATACCTTACCTCAGCCTGATCCCGAATCTATTATAAAATATTATAATTCCAATGAATATACTTCGCACAACACAGCTCAACGCTCTCTGAAAAACTTGCTTTACCTTCAGGCCAGAAAGATTGCTTTAGGCCGAAAAATGCAAATGATAAAAGAGCATCAGGAGATTGGCCAAATATTAGATATTGGAGCAGGAACTGCTGAGTTTTTAAATTATTGCCGCAAACAAAAATGGAACATTACAGGAGTTGAACCTAACGCCAAAGGCCGGGAAATTGCTTTTGAGCGTCATGGGATTATATTGCAACATGAAGTTGATTTATCAATTCTTGAAAAAGGATCAATGGATGTTATAACAATGTGGCATGTGTTGGAGCATATCGCTGATCCATTATCTCAGCTAGAATTAAATTACCAACTTCTCAACAATAAGAACGGCATGCTTGTTCTTGCTCTTCCTAATTATGAGTCGTGGGATGCAAAAAAATATGGCAAATTTTGGGCTGCTTATGACGTGCCAAGACATTTGTATCATTTTACAAAAGAATCGGTAAAACTGCTGGCTGAAAAATCAGGATTCAGAATTGTTGAAATCCATCCAATGAAATTTGATTCGTTTTATATTTGTCTTTTGAGCGAAAAATACAAGCATGGAAAAATGAATTATGTTAAGGCGTTTGCGAATGGAATACGCTCAAACAGCTTGGCAAAAAAGGACAGTTTTGGATATTCGAGTTTAGTCTACTTGCTAAAAAAGGCATAATCCATTTTTAGACTATTTTAAGGCTTTATAAGCGAAGCAAGGGCTAAAATGAAATACTGGCATAATTGCTGCGGAGATCGTGCGCCAGAAAGCGCGTTATAGGGTCGTTTTTTAATTGATTATATCCAACAAATTAGAACAGTTACAGATGAGAAAACTGATTTTTAAAAAAGAGCTGTTCAATGGTTTTGCAATCGGTGCAGTACTGATTATTATAGCCATTCTTATTGGATACTATTTTCAATATACCAATCACAAAGAAAGATATGTTACCAGGGTTCAAAATGAACTTTCTGAAAAATCCGATCTGCTTGAAGAGCATCTAAAACGCTTAGCCAAAGTTCCGGTTGAAGAACTTTTTAACACGGCCCTGGATAAAGAGCTATGTGAGATGGATGTTTATTTTCTCGCTTACCTTGATAACAATTTGATTTATTGGTCCAATAACACCACCCCAGTTGATTACATCTACGATTCTGTTCTATTTAGTCAGGGTTTCATCCAACTGGAAAATGGTTATTACTTAGTAAAAACTTTGAGCAACGATACTTGTTTGTATGTTGGTCTTTTAACTATAAAGAGGAGCTATAAATATGAAAATGAGTATATTAAGAACGAGTTTAACAAATGCTTCGATCTTCCTGATGGAACCAGAATTGGTTTTGAAAGAAATCAGCTTGACATATTTGATAAAGCGGGTAAGTATCTGTTCTCATTAGTATTACCTGAGGAAAATGATATAAAAGATTCATTTGCATTACTCCTTCTGGCGCTATATCTCGCAGCACTCTTATTTGTTGTTGTTACGCTTTATCAGATTTATTTAACGGTAAGCGCTTATCATAAAGAAAAGAAATGGTTTTTCGCCTTGTTTGTTGCCTTCGTCGTAATTCTAAGGGTGATTACTTTTTATTTTACAATCCCGGAGGTTTTATATTCAACAAAGCTTTTTGGGCCATCTTATCTTGCGATATCCGGCATCGTTCCATCACTCGGCGATTTGATCGTTAATGCAGCAATGCTTCTTATTATTGCATGGTATTTCTTTAGTTCATTTCGATTTAATTTACGACCGCAGATACCGCAATACAAAAAACTGGTCACAGCATTTACGCTGATTTTCCATGTTTTTATCTTCTTTCATATTTACCAGCTTTTATTCAATCGTATTGTATTTGATTCAGTTATATCGTTCAACCTTGGAAATGTTTTTGGTATAAGCGTACATGGATTTCTCGGTTTTTTAGTAATAGCAGCTTTGCTTTTTGCTTTTTTTCTTATAAGCGCCAGGTTATGCATGGCTGCATTTGAAATTTTTCCTGAGAAGAAACATTATGTGCTGCTCATTGTCGGAACCACAATGATTGCCTCTATTGTTAGCATTTTACGCAATCACTTTGATCCGGCAACCATCTTATTTCTATTTTTCTACATTTTAACATTTGTATTTATTGGGAAGCTTAAATCCAAATTGGTTTCGTTTGCCTGGGTCATTTTTTATTTGGTTGCATTTGCGTTAATCACAACTTATTCACTGCAAAAGCTAAATACCCGAAAAGAAAAGCAGGAACGAAAGCTTATTGCGCTGGAGCTTGCTTCTGACAGGGACAAGGTGGCTGAGTATCAGTTTTCAATAGTCGAAAATGAAATTTACAACGACACTGTTCTAATTGATTTACTTTCGGAAACCTATAATTACCCCGAGCTTGAAGCAAAAGCCACTGATCATATTATCACAACTCATTTCGGACGATATTGGGCTAATTATCAGATTCTTGCGACCATTTGTTATCCCGGCAAGTTACTTCACATCAGGCCTGGCGATTACATAATAGAATGCAGATCATACTTTGAAGGATATATCCAATCACTCGGAGATTCAACTGAATCCAAAAGCCTGTTCTATATCTTTCCGGGAGCCAATTACCTTGCCCGGTTTGAGTTTTCAGTATTACATCATGGGTTTGAGAACCCTGTAACAGTTTATATTGAGATTGACTCAAAAACGGTGACAAAAGGCTTAGGTTATCCAGAGTTGCTTCTTGATGGGGCTTCAGAAAAATCAAGAGATCTTTATAATTATTCCTATGCAAATTTTATTAATGGCGAACTTGCCAGTAGTGCAGGGAAATACACATACACTTTTAAGGATGCAGGATGGCCCACAGGACAAGGCTCTTTTACCTATTTCGACCGGAATAAATTTAACCACCTGCTTTATAATACGAGCCCTGACAGGCAGTTGGTAGTAAGTCTTCCCAAACCAGGTTTTTTGGATTTGGTAGCACCATTTTCGTATCTGTTTATTTTCTTCGGATTATTTGTCTTTTCTTTCAGGCTCATAGTTGGGTTCCCATACAGGTTATCGTTTTCGGAAATCAGTTTCAGAAACAGGATACAATATTCAATGTTTGGAATTGTTTTAATCTCATTTCTAATTATTGGCGTTTCAACATTATTTTTCATCTCAAGACTCAATCATAATAAAAACATAAGTATCCTCAGCGAAAAGAGCCATTCCGTGCTGATAGAACTCGAGCATAAATTAGTAAATGTTGACAGGTTGGATAATGAAATCCGAGGGTACCTTGGCGATCTTTTAACCAAATTTTCGTTGGTGTTTTTTACTGATATTAATCTGTACGACCCGCAGGGTTGGTTGCTTGCTTCAAGCAGATCGCAAATATTTGAAGAGGGATTGGTTTCGGACAGGATGAATCCGGAAGCATACAAACAACTTGCCATTCAAAACAAAGCTTCTTTTATCCAAAACGAATCAATAGGAAGCTATGACTATCTATCGGCCTATCTTCCATTACGAAATGATCAAAACAACCTGATCGGTTTTGTTAATTTACCATACTTTGCACGTCAAAGTGAGTTGCGCCAGGAAATATCATCATTTCTTGTAACCTTCACGAACATTTATGTAATACTCATGGCAATAGGATTATTCCTTGCACTTTTACTTTCTGATTACCTGCTTCGGCCACTTATGATCCTTAAAGCCAATATCAGAAAGGTGAAGCTAAGCGAATCAACACAGAAAATTGAATGGAAAGGAAAGGATGAGATCAGTGAATTAATTGAAGAATACAACAGAATGACCGGGGAATTGGTAAGATCGGCTGAGTTGCTTGCTCGATCGGAACGTGAGAGTGCCTGGCGCGAAATGGCCCGTCAGGTTGCGCATGAAATTAAGAACCCTCTTACACCTATGAAGCTTAGTGTGCAACATCTGCAAAAAGCGTGGAATGAGAAAGCTTCCGATTGGGATGGGAGGTTACAAAAGTTCACCCAAACACTTACTCAACAAATTGACTCACTATCTGAGATTGCGTCTGCCTTTTCAGATTTTGCCACAATGCCGGTTGCCGCGCACGAAAGAGTTAACCTTAAAGAAATTATAAGTAATGTAGCTGTGCTGTATAATGATCTGGAAAATATCACTATTCAAACCAATTTTTCTTCTGATGATCATGCTTGTAACGTCCTTGCTGATAAAAAGCAAATATTGAGAATTTTTAATAATCTGGTTCAGAATTCAGTGCAGGCAATCGGAATTGCAAAGGATGGTTTAATACAAATTGAAATCAATACAGAAAATAGTTTTTGGTTGGTTGCAATCACTGATAATGGTGGAGGAATCAGCCCCGAACTTGAGGGAAAAATCTTTTCTCCTTATTTCACAACCAAGAGTAGCGGAATGGGACTTGGATTGGCCATTGTTCAAAACATCATATCAGGTATTGGTGGCAGCATAAGTTTTAAGTCATCAGAAAAAACAGGAACAACTTTCGAGTTGCGTTTCCCAATCCTGGATGAAAGTATTGAATAGCATGAAATCTTATCGTACTTACAGGATATTTCTTATTTAAGCCGGAATATCAAATTTCTATACCTTTGGCCATTCACTCTTCAACTAACCTGGATTGAATACCCTTAAACGACTAGCCGGTCAGACCGCCATTTACGGATTACCCACAATTGCCGGAAGGGTATTAAACTATTTATTGGTTCCACTTTACACTAGGGTTTTTGAACCTGCCGAATATGGAGTTGTCACAGAGCTATATGCGTATGTAGCACTTTTATACGTTTTACTTGGTTATGGGATGGAGACAGCATTTTTCCGGTTCTCAAAATCAGGAGAAGATGGCAAAACCATTTTTAGCACTGCGCTGCTCTCACTCACAATCAGCACTGGTATATTCCTGCTTCTTGCCCTGGTTTCATCTGGTTCCATTGCATCATCAATGGGTTATGCTGAAAATCGGGAATATATTGTTTGGTTTGCACTAATACTTGGATTCGACTCCATAGCCTCAATTCCATTTGCGCGGCTAAGGCAGCAGGGCAAGGCAGGCAAATTTGCACTCATAAGAAGTGTTAATATTATCACGAATATTGGGTTAAACCTGTTTTTTCTTCTTTTATGCCCGTATATTCTGCGAACCTATGGCGCCTCAGCATTACTTGATCTTGTTTACGATCCGCAAATTGGTATAGGTTATATCTTCATTTCCAACCTGGTTGCAAGCAGTTTGACAATGCTGCTTCTGCTGAAAACCATAAAAGGGATCAGATTTAAACTTGATCCAGGAATGTGGAAGCAAATGATTTCGTACTCCTGGCCATTACTTATACTTGGACTTGCGGGAATTGTGAATGAGACCTTTGACCGGATACTGCTCAAGTATTTATTGCCAGTGGATTCCGATCCTATGGTGCAAGTAGGAATTTATGGTGCTTGCTATAAAGTCTCAATACTTATGACGCTTTTTATACAAACTTATAAGTATGCAGCCGAACCATTTTTCTTTGAACAAATGAAAAATCAGGATGCAAAGCTTTTGTATGCCCGTGTGATGAACTATTTTGTAGCCATTTGTGCTTTTATTTTTGCCGCCATAATGCTTAACATTGACATCTTTATTTTGTTTGTAGGTGAGGAATACCGTGTCGGCGCTCCAGTAATTCCTATATTATTGATGGCAAATTTATTTCTTGGAATCTTCTATAATCTTTCGGTGTGGTTTAAGATCACAGGGAAAACTTTATATGGATCGCTGATTGCCGTTTTTGGAATGATGGTTACTCTTGGACTTAACTTTTTATTGATTCCTAAAATTGGATATATGGGCGCAGCCTGGGCAACACTTGCATGTTATGGCAGTATGATGATATTATCCTATTTCATTGGCCGGCGCCATTATCCGGTTCCATACAATGTTCTGAAAATCACTTTATTCATCGCATTTGCGGTCCTGCTTTATTATCTGAGTACCATTTTCCAGCCAGAGAACAACATAATTGCAAGAATTTTCAGCAATCTACTATTGATTGGCTATGTGATATTTGTTCTGATGGTTGAAAAGATTTCATCCAGGAAATGATTTTTTTAAGAATTTATGAACAATCTTTATACATAATAAACTACTTTTGTGGGTTGGTTATCAATGGAGGCAATATTTTTAAAATTCAATTATAATTAATTTCAAAAACTTCATCATGGAAAATTTTTACAATTCGGCCCTAACAGGTCGGGGTGTTTTCGGGAAGACACTTGGACTACTTGTTTTGCTCTTCGTCACTCAACTAACTTATTCACAGCACATTGCTATTGATCTGGGCCGGTCAGAAACCGACGTAAAGATTCAAAAGGATGATATGCAAAATTTGAACGTTTCTTTTTCTTACAGTGGAATTGGCACTTTTGGAATTGAAACCAGCAAAGGCCTTTTTAACGAATTGGCGATCCAGGGCACATATTGGATTGGAGAATTAGGATCACCAAAGTTACCAGCTTCCAAAAAGCTTATCGAAATTCCCTTTGGTGCCGAAGTGTCGGTAAAGGTTCTCAGCTATGATGTAAAAGAATTCAAGTTAAGTGACTATGGGATTACCTATAAAGTAATGCCGGTTCAACCATCTGTTCGAAAGGATCAGAACATTGATGAAGTACCTTTTGAATATAATGAAACTGTTTATAACAAAGACTTTTTTATTGAACACGAAATAGCCAGTGTTGAAATTCTCGGCGTTTTAAGAGGTTACAGGCTTGCACACCTCACTGTTGCACCCGTGAGCTACAACCCGCTTAAAGGCATTATACGTGTTTATAACGACATTGAAATTGAAATTACGTATTCAAATGTTGATGCCGAACTGAATGAGTATATCAAAGCCTCAAATTATTCCCCTTATTTTGAACCTGTTCGCAATAGCCTTCTGAACAATCCCAACCATGGCTACCCGTTACATCCCGATTTGACCAAATACCCCGTAAAGTATTTGGTGGTTGCCGATCCAATGTTTGAAAATGATTTGGCGCCATTTATTGAATGGAAGACCAAAAAGGGTTTTGAAATGATAGTTGCATACACGGATGAAATCGGAACAACATACAATGCGATCAAAACCTGGGTTCATGACCAATACAACGCAGGCACACCAACAAATCCGGCTCCGAGTTTTGTGCTTTTTGTAGGCGACACGCCACAAATTCCCGCTACTATGGGATCATCATCAGGGAAAATGACAGACCTGTATTATGCCAGCGTTGACGGAGATTACTTTCCTGAAATGTATTACGGCCGTTTCTCGGCAACCAATTCAGCACAATTAATTCCGCAGATTGCGAAATCCCTATACTACGAACAATATCAATTCTCTGACCCAACCTACCTCGATAAAACAACACTGATTGCCGGTGCTGACGGAACATGGAACCCCAGGGTTGGTCAACCAACTGTCCATTATGCAACAAATAATTACTGGAATACAGCCCATGGCTATACCGATGTGTTTACTTATTTAACCAGCCCATATACAGGCTGTTACAGTCCTGAAAAAATTGCCGTTGGTTTTATTAATTATACAGCACATTGCGGTGAAACCTCCTGGGGAGATCCCTCCCTTACCCAATCCATGGTTAACAATTTTGTGAACCAGGATAAATATCCACTGGCAATTGGCAATTGCTGCCTCGCCGCCGATTTTGGATATCCCGAATGTATTGGCGAAACCTGGATGAGGGCTGCCAACAAAGGAGCTGTAGTGTATATTGGATCTTCACCAAGCTCTTATTGGTTTGAAGATTTTTACTGGTCTGTTGGAGCGTTTCCAATTCAAGGTAACAATAACGGATATGTGCCCACTTATGACGAAACAACCTGGGGTGCTTATGATGCGCCTTTCGTTAGTGATTATGTGTCAGCCGGAGGGTTGATGTTTGTTGGAAACCTTGCTGTTACGGAAGTTGATATTCAAGGATATCCAAGCCATTCAAGCCCGCTGTATTACTGGCAGGCATATAATGTGTTGGGCGATCCCTCAATGGTTATTTACCACACACAAGGAAGCACGAACAATGTTACCCATATGCCAATTCTGCCCATTGGATTGGATGTTTACGAAGTAGAAGCTGAACCAGGTTCTTATGTAGCCATTTCAAAAGATGGTGTATTGCATGGTGCCGCACTGGTTGATTCCACAGGAATTGTTGAGGTTGCTCTTGAACCGGTTCTTTCAGCCGGTATGGTTGACATTGTTGTAACTAAACCACAATACATCCCTTACACCATTCAGGTGCCTGCTGCAGCCCTCGAAGGCCCTTACGTAGTCCTTGATGTTTATACAATTAATGATCCTGCCGGCAACAATAACGGTCAGGCAGATTATAGCGAAGATATAAGTATTGACGTAACACTGAAAAATGTTGGCGCTGATCCATCCGCTGCAGTTACCGCAACGCTCACAGGAACAGATAGCTATGTGACCCTAACCAGTACAGCCTCACAAAACTTTGGCGTTATCGTTAACGGCGAAACTGTAACCCTGGATGACGCATTCAGTTTTTCAATTGCCGATTTTGTTCCAAACCAGCATAAAGCTGCTTTTGTACTTGAAATTACAGATGGTTCCGATACATGGACTTCTAACCTGCGCATTACTGTTCAAGCCCCTGTTCTAAGCATAGGCACTGACTTTATCGTTGACGATTCAGGAACCGGAAACAATGATGGTATTCTTGATCCGGGTGAAACCGCTCTCATTATACTTAATATAACAAATACCGGAAGCAGTGACATTTCTGATATAGATATTTCAGCCATTTCAGGTGATGCGCTGCTTGTAGTTAATACCGGCAGCGTTAATGTTGCAAGCCTTGCTGCCGGTGAATCCGCTGAAATTCAGTTCAACGTAACAGCAGATGAATCATCTCCAATTGGGTATCCTGTGAACCTTGACCTCGCTGCCGAAGGCGGACCTGATGGATTTTATGTAAACTCTGCCAGCATCATGGTTGTTATTGGCCTTATTCCAGAGTACAACATGGCCAATACTACAGTTACAACCTGTGTTGGATTGTTTTATGATTCAGGCGGCCTCAATGGGAACTATGGCAATGATGAGAATATCACCATGACTTTCCTCCCTGCCAATCCCAATGCAATGATGAGGGCTAATTTTCTTTCGTTTGATACCGAATCAGGTTATGATAAACTCTTTGTTTATAATGGCCCGGATGCTACATCACCTGAATTTCCGGGAAGCCCGTTTCACGGAACGGTAAATCCCGGCACAATTACAGCTATGAATGCTCAAGGTGCATTAACTTTCAGGTTCACTTCCGATGGCTCAGTGAGTCGCTCAGGTTGGGAAGCAGAAGTTCAGTGTTATATACCTTCTGATCCTCCATCATGCGCCTCCAATCCCTCACCTGCTGATGGTGCCACAAACATTATGGTTACCACTAATCTCACATGGAATTCCGCTGATGCTACCATGTTTGATGTTTACTTTGGGCCTTCAATGAATCCACCTTTTCTAAACACTATTAATACCAATAGTTTTTCGCCAGAGTTGGTTCCCAACACAACATATTATTGGAAAATAGTTCCTCGTAATGCTGTTGGTCCAGCCGTTGGCTGCCCTGTTTGGTCGTTTACTACGGGCGATCCGGTTTACCTGATGACTACCGCTTCGCACATGGTAGGTCATGGAATGTTTTACGATACCGGCGGGCCTACCAACACTTATGCTAGCAATGAAAACCATGTAATGACTTTTACACCTTGTGTTGAAGGATATCATCTCAAATTTACTTTCCTGAACTTTGACACCGAGGCCAATTATGATTTCCTTCATATTTATGACGGGCCAACTGAAAGCGCACCACCAGTTGCGGGCAGCCCATTCAGTGGAACTGCCACCCCTGGTGTTATCACTTCTACACACAGTACTGGAGCGATCACATTTAAATTCATCTCCGACGGATCGGTAAATAAGGCCGGCTGGGCAGCATCATTCCTGTGCGATGGCCCATTGGCAGCAGTTCCATCATCCAACCCGGTAACACTATGCGAGGGAAATTCAGCGCAGCTTTATGCAAATGCAGTTGGTGGAAGCGGAAATTATACCTACACCTGGACTCCTGCAACAACCTTGAATAGTTCTACAGTACCCAATCCTATTGCAAATCCAGCTGTTACCACAGCTTATAGTGTTACGGTTAATGACGGAACAAACGTAGCAACAGCTGATTATACAATGATTGTAAATGAAGCTCCTGTTGTTAATCTGGGTAATGATACAATCATTTGTGTGAACCATTCTATCATGCTTGATGCTACCATCCCCAATGGTTTTAGTTATTTATGGATGCCCGGGGGCCAAACCACACCAACAATTCTGGTAGATTCTACCGGCGTTGGTATCGGTGTTCAAACCTATTCAGTCACCGTGTTTGATATTAATGGATGCATGGCCGATGCTTCAATCTCAGTCACATTTGATGCATGCACTTTTATCGCTGATTTTAGCAGCGATCTTAGTGTTTTGGTTTATCCGAACCCGGCAGCCTCATCGCTAAATATAGGTTTACAGGGCAAAGCAAGCAACGTTTCTTTCACTTTGTTAAACCATCATGGGCAAGTAGTTTTTGGTAATGTGGTTGGCAATCTTGCAGGAACATCCAACTATCAAATAAATGTTTCCAATTATGCAAAGGGCATTTACTACCTGCGATTGAATACCGAGAAAGATGTATTGATCAGAAAAATAATAATTCAATAAAATTAATAATTACAAACCTTACATTGGTGGCGGCCCGAACCGCCGCCTTTGTAAAAATCCGAAAACGATGAATAGAAAACTAACCCTCATTTCATTCCTGATTGTGTTGGCGCTGAATTTAGCCGGCCAAACCTGGACAGGCATTGGTTCTGATAATCCAGTTGCTATAAAAAGCACTTTGATAGAATCATCCGATCAAAGCATCATTATCCAGTTTAATGTGGATGGTTTTTTCATGAACCCGGTGGAAACTCCCCGCGGTAAAGAATACCAGATCAGCGTTCCTGACATGGTTTTCCTGAATGAAAAATCAGCTCCGGAATTACCCATGTTTGGCGTATCATCAATTATTCCTGACCGGGCATTGATGCAGGTTAGGGTTCTAAGCGCCAGTTACACGGATTTTGAAAACATTCCGGTGGCTCCATCAAAAGGACATTATACCAGGAGCGAAGACCCTGCTTTAATTCCTTATATTTATGGAGATATGTACAATCAGGATGCGTTTTTTCCTGATATCCGCTCCGAATTGCAAGAACCATATATCCTGCGCGATTATCGTGGTCAGGTAGTTACAATATACCCGTTTAGTTACAACCCGGTTCAAAAAACGCTCCGGGTTTACCACAATTTAGTGGTTGAACTATATAACGATGGCAATGGCGGGGAAAATCAGCTTCAGCGCTCAGTATTGCCCGAAACGCTTTCACAAGAGTTCAAGGCCGTTTATGACAGGCATTTCATTAACTATTCCCATAACCGCTACCCTGTTCTGGAAGAAGAAGGAAACCTCTTAATTATATGCCATGGACCTTTCATGGAAGCCATGCAACCTTTGGTTGAGTGGAAAAAGACCATTGGCCGGCCAACAGAAATAGTTGATGTTGCAACTATTGGAACCACCACTACCGCTATTAAGGCATTTGTTTTAAACTATTATAACACAGTGGGTCTTACTCATCTGCTTCTGGTTGGCGACCATCAGCATGTGCCCAGCCAATCTATGTCGGGTGGTTTTTCTGATTATTTTTATGGATATCTTGTTGGCAGCGACTCTTATAATGAGTTATTCGTTGGTCGTTTTTCAGCCGAATCAGTAGCCGATGTTGAAACCCAGGTTCAGAGAACAATTGAATATGAGCGTGATATTGATGAAACAGCAACCTGGCTTGATTATGGCGTTGGGATTGCCCGCAATGAAGGAACGGGTCAGGGGCACTATGGCGAAAACGATTATCAGCATATGGATTTTATAAGGGACAGCCTGTTAAACTTCACGTATGGTACGGTATATCGCGAATATGACGGCAATGTACCCGGAGTTACTAACACCACTGCAACCCAGATTTCGCAAAGAATCAATGATGGAGCCACCATCATTAACTTCTGCAACCACGGACACATGACCGGATGGAGCGTTGGTGGTTATAGCAGCTCGCATGTGAACCAGCTAACAAATGTGGGTAAACTACCATTCATTTGGTCAGTTGCATGTGATAATGGTAGGTTTACAAGTGGAACCTGTTTTGCCGAAACATGGATGCGAGCCACTCACAATACCACT
The DNA here is from genome assembly GCA_014860575.1 of Bacteroidales bacterium. Lineage (NCBI taxonomy): Bacteria > Pseudomonadati > Bacteroidota > Bacteroidia > Bacteroidales > Bacteroidales bacterium. The sequence goes on along the minus strand of JACZJK010000032.1, from coordinate 873 downwards.
GGTGAGCCAACAGGCGCCATCGCAACTAAAATGTCGTGGATATCTCAGCCATGGCAGCCACCTCAGACTGGACAGGATGAGATGGTAACCATTCTTGTGGAACAACGCGATCACATAAAGCGTACCATGGGAGGTGTTTCAACCAATGGAAGTATGATCATGATTGACTTGCACGGTACATCTGGTAGATCAACTCACGACACATGGATACTATTTGGCGATCCTTCCCTCACAGTCAGAACCGACAACCCTACGCCTATTGTTGTTAATCACATGCCCGCAGCCTTCCTTGGTTTCGATGAATTTGTAGTGGATGCTGATGCAGAAGGCGCAATAGTTTCTTTAACCATTAATGGCGAAATTTTAGGAACCGGTTATATTGAAAATGGCACCACAACTATTACTTTCCCGCCCTTAAGTGAACCAGGAGAACTTACAATTGCTGTTTTTGGATTTAACAAGGTTACTTATATTAATAGTGTTGAAATTATTCCTGCTGCAGGACCCTATGTAATTTACACTTCCAGAACCATTAATGACGGTGAAAGTGGAAATGGCAACGGACAAATTGATTTTGATGAAACCATTTTGTTAGGTGTGGAATTAAAGAACCTGGGTGTTGAACCGGCAACCAATGTTATCGCAACTCTCACAAGCGCTTCGCCATATGTTACAATCACTGATGGTACAGAAAACTATGGCACTATTTTGCCAGATCAGTTGCTCATGATGGAAGACGCCTTCACCTTCGATGTATCCGACGACGTTCCCAACAACACCACGATCGCCTTTGCTATTGAAATGCAAAGCGGCGACGACACCTGGACGGGCAATTTCAGCGTTGTGGCCTATGCTCCATTGTTTACCGTGGGC
>JACZJK010000031.1 GCA_014860575.1 Bacteroidales bacterium | reverse complement strand
ACACAATATCGGTGCAGGCGGTACAAAAAACCGCGACTGGTGGCCCAATCAGTTAAAATTAAATATCCTGCGCCAGCATTCATGTAAATCCAATCCTATGGATGATGGATTTAACTATACCGAAGAGTTTAAAAGTGTTGATTACAATGCTTTGAAAGAAGATCTTGTTAAACTGATGACTGATTCGCAGGACTGGTGGCCTGCAGATTTCGGCCATTATGGCCCGTTTTTTATCAGAATGGCATGGCACAGTGCAGGTACCTACCGGATTGGCGATGGCCGTGGTGGCGCCGGCAGCGGACAACAACGTTTTGCACCGCTCAACAGTTGGCCCGACAATGTCAACCTCGACAAGGCTCGCCGGTTGCTGTGGCCAATCAAACAAAAATATGGCAGAAAACTTTCCTGGGCCGATCTGATGGTTCTTGCCGGAAACGTAGCGCTTGAGTCCATGGGGTTCAAAACTTTTGGTTTTGCGGGCGGGCGTGAAGATGTTTGGGAACCTGAAGAAGATGTTTATTGGGGCGCTGAAACTACATGGCTGGGTGGTGATATCCGTTATGCAGATGGTTCGGAAGGTGTTGAAAAAGAGGGTGCCGTATTGGTTTCCGACGATGATGCAGACGGAGATATCCATTCCCGCAACCTGGAAAATCCACTTGCTGCTGTGCAGATGGGTTTGATCTATGTGAACCCCGAGGGTCCCGATGGCAATCCTGATCCCATTGCCGCAGCTCGGGATATCCGTGAAACCTTTGCGCGTATGGCAATGGACGATGAGGAAACCGTTGCATTGATAGCCGGCGGTCATACCTTCGGCAAAACGCATGGAGCCGGAGATGCTGGGCTTGTGGGTGCTGAACCTGAAGCCTGCGATATTGAAGAGCAGGGACTGGGATGGAAAAGCAAGTTTGGCACCGGTAAAGCTGGTGATACAATTACCAGCGGCCTTGAAGTAACCTGGACCACTACGCCTACCAAATGGAGCAATAACTTTTTCTGGAACCTTTTTGGCTACGATTGGGAACTTGAAAAGAGCCCGGCCGGAGCGCATCAATGGCGTCCCAAGCATGGCATGGGGGCAGGAACGGTTCCCGATGCCCACGATAAATCGAAACGCCACACACCGAAAATGCTTACAACCGACCTTTCACTACGGCTCGATCCAATCTATGAAAAGATTTCGAGACGGTTTATGGAAAACCCCGATGAGTTTGCCGATGCTTTCGCACGTGCATGGTTTAAGCTGACTCACAGGGATATGGGGCCAATCTCGCGCTACTTAGGCCCGGAAGTGCCACAGGAAGAACTTTTATGGCAAGATCCGATTCCCGCTTTGGATCATGAACTGATTGATGATAACGACATTAAGGCGTTGAAAGCAAAGGTTCTGGCATCAGAACTTTCGGTATCGCAGTTGGTTTCTACCGCCTGGGCTTCAGCATCAACATTCCGCGGATCCGACAAGCGTGGTGGCGCAAATGGTGCACGTATCCGCCTGGCTCCTCAAAAAGATTGGAAGGTTAACAACCCCGTGCAACTCGCGGAAGTCTTGAAAACACTTGAAGGAATCCAGCAAGAGTTTAACGCTGCCCAAACCGGAAATAAGAAAGTTTCGCTGGCCGATCTGATCGTGTTGGCAGGCTGCGCCGGTGTTGAGAAGGCTACCAGGGATGCCGGTTTTGATATTACAGTTCCATTCACAGCTGGCCGCATGGATGCATCACAGGAACAGACAGATGTTGAAGCTTTTACTGTTCTTGAACCAGCCGCCGACGGCTTCCGTAATTATTTGAGAACAAAGTTTTCGGTTTCAACCGAGGAGTTGCTGGTAGATAAAGCGGAATTGCTCAATCTGACAGCTCCGGAAATGACGGTTCTTATCGGCGGAATGCGCATGATGAACACGAACTGGGACAATTCCAGTCATGGTGTTTTCACTGAACGCCCCGAAGTGCTTAGCAATGACTTTTTCGTAAATCTGCTTGATATGGGTACTGCCTGGAAATCGGTTGATGATCAAAAGGAAATCTTTGAAGGACACGACCGCAAAACCGGACAACTAAAGTGGACTGGTACCCGCGCTGACTTGGTTTTTGGGTCAAATTCAGAACTCAGGGCAATTGCCGAAGTTTACGCCAGCGCCGACGCGCAGGAAAAGTTTGTCAACGACTTTGTTGCAGTCTGGAACAAGGTAATGAACCTTGATCGTTTCGACCTCGGCTGATCTCATAAGTGATCGTTTTTTCTTTCACCGCCAGGACGCAAAGCCGCTAAGCATTAAATATCAAAAAGATGTATTATGACGCCTTTGCGACCTGGCGGTTAAAATTGAATTTTTTGACAGATGCAACCTATACAGTAAGAACAAATGAAATTTCTTTTCTCTGTAAAACCAAGAAACACAGCTACAAATTTGTCGCTATTGTTGCTTCGCCTTGGTATTGGTGGACTTATGATGACTCATGGCTTGCCAAAGCTCCAACGCCTGCTTGGGGATGGTGAAATATCATTTGCCGATCCATTGGGAATAGGAGCGACCCCATCGCTGGTTGCAGCCATCCTGGCCGAAGTTGTTGGTTCAGTACTGATCATGCTTGGATTGGGAACGAGGCTGGCGTCCATTTCACTCATCTTCACCATGGCAGTAGCCGTGTTCATTGTTCACGCTGACGATCCTTTTGCCCGCAAGGAATTAGGACTAATCTACCTGCTTGTTTACATTGTCCTGCTCATCATGGGCAGTGGAAAATATTCTGTTGACAGGTTTATCAGTCGCTAAAATCATGCGCTAAAATTTTTGTTTAGCTTGATTTCAATTGTTTTTCACAAGCTTGTCTTTTTCCATTTTCCATGTGTGAACAACCAAAGTGTAAAAATTCCAACTGAAGTCTCGGAAATAAATACTGCCCAGAATACGCCGGAATATTCCCATCCCATATGAATTGCCATCACCCACGACAAAGGAATCTGTATCATCCAGAAGAAAACCAGGTTGATCCATGTGGGAGTGCGCGTATCGCCGGCACCGTTAAAGGCCTGTACTGATACCATCCACCATCCGTAAACGAAATAGGAATACGATAAAATTTTCAGCCATTTGGATCCGACCGCAATAACAAGGGTATCATCGGTAAAGATGCCCATGAGTTGTTGGTTGTAGAAAAAGAATAAAAATGAAACACCAATCAGAAAGATCATGTTGTATAAGCCGATTTTCCACACGGCCGATTCAGCCCTGTCAGGTTCTACGGCCCCCAGGTTCTGACCTACGAGCGTGGCCGCTGCATTTGACATGCCCCAGGCTGGCATCATAGTAAACATCATGATACGGATAGCGATGGTGGAACCCGCAACCACCTCACTTCCCAGCTCTGAAAGTATGCGTACGATGAAAATCCAGGATGTCATGCTTACAAGCATTTGCCCCATGCCGCCCAAAGATGTTTTCAGGATTTGGAGCATGATCTGGCCATTCCAGATAAGTTGAGAGGATAAAACCCTGATATGTTTACCACCCCTGAAAAGAATCCATAACTGGCAAAGTACGCCAACACCCCTTCCGATGTTGGTGGCAATGGCTGCCCCTTCGATGCCCAGTTCAGGAAAAGGCCCGTAGCCGAAAATTAATAGCGGATCGAGTATAATATTGATTCCGTTGGAGATAAAAAGAATGCGCATGGCAATGGCTGCATCGCCGGCGCCCCGGAAGATGGCGTTGATGACAAACAATAAAATGATCACAGCATTTCCACCGAGCATCCACTGCGCATAGCGGAAGCCATAAGTGAGTGTCCATTCGTCGGCGCCCATGAGTTTAAGAAGGTCTTTGGCGAAAAAAATACCGGCAATAGCAAATGGAATGGATAACAGCAAGGCCAGGAAAATGGATTGCACGGCAGCAGTGGCAGCTTTTTCCGGGTGTTTTTCTCCGACCCTGCGGGCAACAATGGCTGTAACTGCAATGGATAAACCCATAGCCACAGAGTAAAGCAGGAAAAGATAAGTTTCAGTGAGTCCGACGGTAGCCACAGCAGAAGCGCCCAGTTTGCCAACGAAATAAATATCGGCAACGGCAAAGGTAGATTCCATTACAAGTTCCAGCACCATAGGAACGGCCAGCAAAAAGATCGCTCTCTTAAGGCCAATCTTAGTATAATCGGCTTCAGTGCCTTTGATGGCTCCCTTTAATTCCTGCCAAAGCGTAAGCTTATTTTGAACCGGTTGCTCCGGGTCTTCCGAAATAGTATTGTTGTGTTGCATGAGAATCCCCCAAATTCAAAGCCTGCAAAAGTAGAGTTTTCAACTTTAAGTTGGACTTTTTGTTCATTTCCTGGGAGGGCTAAAATTATTAGCCGGGATTTTGTGGGGGTGGGCTATTTTGAATGGTAGGATCGAGCCCACTCAGAAAATCCAATTTACTACTCCCGATCTATCGCGTTTTCTCTTGTATAGTGTCATGTAGAGTGGTATGTGCAAATTTTGCACATACCATTTCTTATTTAAATTCACTTTCTTTGCTGATTGATATTATTTCGGCAGAAATCCACATTCAGTAATAGTCGCTTTTGCGTCCTCTGATTGCAACCATTCATATAGTTTATAAGCCATTGTATTATGGTCTAAATTGGAACGGATTGCAACATGTACCTTTGATATAAAGGGAAATGTTCCGTTTCTAACCGTTTTTTCGTCAGGGAAAATACCATTGATCGCTATTTTAGGCACTTCGCTGTCGGGTATCCGTGCTTGCAAATTTTTGTAGTTATTGAAAGTATAACAGATAGCATCCTCGTTATGTAAAATTTCACCAAAAACCTGCGCCATTCCGCCTATAGAGCTTTCCGGAAAATCCGCCGGTTCCAAACCATTCATTACCAACTCTCTAAACACTTCCTCACTGCCCGAATTCCGGGGACGTGTAAATACTTTTATACTTGTATTATTACCGCCAACTTGCGACCAATTGGTGGTTTCGGCAGTATATATATTCTGGATTTGATTGATTGTCAGTGATTTTACAGGATTATTCTTGTTTACAATAAAAACAAAAGCGTCCAATGCGATAGGGGTTTCAATCAGTGTTATTCCAACTGAATCGGCATGGGCTTTCTCGTCGTGTGAGATAGTCCTGTGTGTGAGGATAATATCAGCTTCGCCGTCAATTAAATTAATAAATGCGCCATGAGTTTTAGAGCTCCTAACACGTTGCCAAAAAAAGTCTTTATACTGATCAGGTATTTCTTCATATACAGGCTGTAAAGTCCATTCAGAAACAACTCCCGGCTCAACCCATTTATAGGAAACTTCTAATAGTTTACATGCAACCATCGCATTCAGCACACTTGAGGAAGTAGAGCCATCCACTTTTGGATAATTTTCGAATGAAATGTTTTTTATCCCAATAAAATTTTCTTCTTCTTTGTCGCAACTGATGTAAATTATTATTGCAAATAAAGTCAAGACTGCAATTAAATGTAATCCTCTCATAGCTAAATATTTAAGTTTTACAGATTGTCTTTATCATTATCTTTTTTACTGTCAGAATTATCATAAAAATACAAAAAGGTCAAATTCTTATGATTTTGAGCGTGTGCCTTAAACTTTGTTTTGTCTATGTCTGCTCTGCTCGGTCAGATTGAACCCAACTCGTTTATAGCTGCACCATCAGGTACGGTTGTACAAAGGTCTTAGTGCTGCATAGTTTTACCTCATGGCACGGTTTATTCACCCCGCTAATATAAATCTAAATTGTTTTATGCAAGGTGTAAGCCGATATTTTTTCCTGCCAGGCTAATTTTCGGGTTTAAGCCGGTTCTTACAGGTAAACCTCACAATAAAATATCAGGATTCCAGATGAAAACAAGGATTCACAATCAAAAACCCCAAGATCATTTCGGCACTATTCTAAAAAAAATCCCTGGTGATTCGGTAAGCACATAGATGTAGCCATCAGGGCCGATGCGGATATCCCGGAAACGGGCAAAACCCTCCAGCAGTTTTTCGGTATGAACGGCTTTGTCGCCTTCGAAGCTGACCCGGTGTATATGTTGCCCCGCCAACGCTCCAACCAGCATATGCGAATTCCATGAAGGATAGCGGTCGCCCTGAACAAAAGCCAGACCACAGGGCGCAATGGAAGGTGTCCAGTGAAGTACCGGATCAATCATTCCGGGAAGTGTGGTGTCAGGAGTGATGCTGGTTCCGTCATAATTGATGCCATGGGTAACGAGTGGCCAGCCATAGTTTCCGCCTTTTTCAACGAGGTTTATTTCATCGCCTCCACGCGCACCATGCTCATGCGACCACAATTTACCGGTTTCCGGATGCAGCGTCATGCCCTGGATGTTGCGGTGGCCGTAAGACCAGATTTCAGGCAATGCACCCTGGGTTCCTACAAAAGGATTGTCAGCGGGAACACTTCCATCATCATTGATACGCATCACTTTGCCGCAATGGTTGGCGAGGTTTTGCGCATTTTCCATCGTTCCGCGATCGCCAATGCAAAAGAAGAGATAATTATCGGCGTCGAAAACAATGCGGGTGCCAAAATGGTAAGCCGAAGAAGTAAGGGGAGAGCCATGAAAAAGCTCTTCGAGTTCTTTCAGTTGCGTACCTTCAAGTTTTGCCCTGGCAATGGCTGTATTTCCAATACCGTTGTTCTCTTTGGCATAAGCAAGGTAGAGCCAGCCATTTTCCGTGTAATCCGGGTGCAGAACTACATCGAGCAGCCCACCTTGGCCGTGTGACCAAATATCAGGAAGGCCCTGGATGAGGTCTTCGCTCAGGCTGCCATTCTCCCAGATTCGCAACCTTCCGGGTCTTTCGGCAATAAGGATTCGGCCATCAGGCAGGAAAGCCATGCTCCAGGGGTTTTGAAGTCCCGTTGCCAGTGTGTCAACCGTAAATTGCAGTTCTTCAGATGTGATCCATTTTTCATTTGGATCAGGCTTGTCGGCAGAGCAGGAAAGCTGCTGAAAGACTAATAAGAAAACGAGTATGCGTATCATAGTTTTCAGTTTTATTGTTTGGATTTCACAAATTTAACAAAAATGTGGCCAAACCGTTCATTGAAGTCTAAATCAATGGAGCGATGATTGGCGAGGACTTCCGCAAACTGCTGAATTTTAGTGGTTCTCAGGCGTGGCGGATCAGGAACTAAAAACTATAAAAATCAGAGGTTTGTGACTTTTCAGCATGGAACCATTATTCGATTTCTAATGCTTCAATCTCAGAAGTTGAGTTATCTACCAGAATCAGCTTAAATGGGTGTCTGAATCCAAAATTATTTAATCTTTCTTTTATAAATCTTGTCTCCATTAACAATTGTGGATTATGCCAATTTTGTTTAGGAATAAATAATCTCAAAAAGTAATAGTTATCCTCATAATCCAGATAGAAATCAAGCCTGTTCTGAGGGGAAAATATGTTATCCATATCAAGGATAAGTCTTTGAAGTTTATCCTTCTCAGATTCTTCTATTGAAATCTCATAAATCAAATTAAAATTCGGATTTTGTGTGAACCTTACAGCTTCCATTAAATTTGGAATGCTATCATAGTTGTCAAGGTCAATGGTTTTATCATTAGCTAAATAAGGGTCAGTGATTTTATAAGTAATAGAATTTTTAAAATCATATCTCCCAACATGTTTAAAAATCTGCCGAATGTCTGATAAATATGCGTTATCATTGAAAAATGATTTTTCAGTTATCAGCTTAAACTCATAAGTGTTATCAGTGGCAATAAATACTGCCTCTGCCGGGTATTCGGGATCAAAGTATTGAATTCTCTTCAATATTCCACCTAGCTTGTGAACTTCATCAAGGGGCATTTCGGAATTATAATAAATTCCATTTGATTCAAATGCTTGCCTGGTATAATCATTTATCGGTGAAATCTGATCTAATACTATTATTGGTGTTAAAATTAAAGCTGCTACGAAAATTGTCAATCCAGCTACAAGCCAATTGGAACCTTTCTCACCATTATTATCAAAGTGTTCTTTAATTCTGCCACCTTGAAGTTTATTGATAATAGGGTATAAAATCAATCCATTAATAGCAGGAATTACCAATCTTGTGCTGTCAACTATGTTTTCAGGTATATACATTGCAATTCCAATCAAAGCGAGAGTCCAAAGGATGCCAATAAAAATCCAGGCAACACCTTTCTGGCTCTCTCCGAAATGCTTGTAATTATTATAAATCAGTATTCCAGCTACAATAGGTGATCCAATGACACAGGCTACCTCAATCTGTTTAAGGTTGTAAATCTTATTGTTGTACATCTGATTGCTTTGTTTTCTCAGTTTTAGGGACTATGACTTCAATCCGTCTGATAACCTGCGCTATCAGCCACGAAAATACGAATAAATTTTCCTGGGCTTGAATCATTGTGATGCCCTATCCTGTTAACAGGATACCTTGAATAAATCGATTTAAACAGAAACCTTGATAATGCAGGACTTTGGATTTTAAGCGGTCAATTTTTTTATCATTCCATCGAAAATTATTCCATGAAAAGGGAAAACTGAATACCAGTATAGCCTTCCGGCCAATCCCAATGGCCTGAAAGTCGCTGTATGAATAAGCGTGTTTTCATGAATTCTGAATTCCAGCCATGCTTCCCCTGGCAATTTCATTTCGGCAAAAAGCAGTAGACGGCCTTCCTGCCTGTTTGCATACAAAACCCTCCAAAAATCCAGTGTATCGCCGGTATGGATAGAGTTAGGATTTGTCCGGCCCCTGCGTAAACCGACACCTCCGGCCAGTTTGTCTAAAAAGCCGCGGAATTCCCACAACCAATTTCCATAATACCAACCGTTTTCCCCTCCGATACCCCATATTTTTTCAATGCATTTTTCGCGGTCATTAAACTTCATGATGCGCCTGTCTTTGAAACAGCCATATTCGGGAACCTGAACAAAAGCTGATATTTTGAAATTGAAACCGCTGCTAATATTAGCATCTTTCCAGCTTGATTCAATTTCATGTGTTTCGATCCGGCGGAATGCTTTTTGAATGGCCTCTTCATAGCTCAAGGGGAAGATTTCCAGAATCTGGTTTATTCTGTTGTCGCGGCAAATGACTTCCACTCCCATACTGTCCACCAGGTTTCTGGCAAGCCTGTATGACGTTGAGGTCACAAAATACAACCAGTATGAGGATAAGTTTGGCGACATCACTGGAACAGTCAAAATGCTGCGTTTAAGATTCCTGACTTTTGCAAAACCCATGAGCATGTCCTTGTAAGTCAGGATATCGGGTCCACCAATATCAAAAGTCTGGTCAAATGTTTCAGGATTAAATAATGATTTTGAAAGAAACGCAAGTACATCAGAAACCCCAATGGGCTGGCATCTTGTTTTGAGCCATTTCGGTGCGATCATCACAGGCAGTTTTTCAACCAAATCCCTTATGATCTCGAAGGATGCGCTCCCCGAACCAATGATAATGCCGGCTCTCAAAGCTGTGAAATGATAATTTCCCTGGCTTAATATTGATTCAACATTCTTCCTGGATTCCAGATGTTTGGACAGATTGGATTCATTGACAATACCACCCAGGTAAATGACATGCCTCACATCCGTTTTGTTTAAAGCATCGCGGAAATTACTTGCTGACTGTTCTTCAAGTGTCCGGTAATCATTGGTTGAGGTCATGGAGTGAACAAGATAATAGGCCCCGTCAATGTCGGATGGAATTTTTCCCAAAGAGTCTTTATCCAGCAGATCCAGTTCCAGCACCGAAATATTTTGCTTCAGATACTCCGGTGGATTGAACCTGCTTTCATCCCTTACGCAGCAAATCACTTTATGTCCGGCGTTCACCAGCACAGAAAGAAGCCGCTTGCCAATATAGCCTGTTGATCCGGTCAGCAGTATTTTCATGATTGTATTGCTATTGGGTTCTTATTTACTGCAGTACCTCCAGGTTCTTATCCTCGTTTTTTATTTGTTTTTAAGAACCTTATCGGCTGCGAGTTTACCGGTAAGTATTGACATAGGAACGCCTCCGGGACTGTATACCCATTGCCCAGCCTGATAAATTGATGGAAATGGCGTAAGAACAGAACGATCGGCATGCTGGATTTTGTTTATTACCGGCATCTCGTCTTCAAAAGCCCATCCAGTTATGCCTCCTTCAGAAGTCCCTACTCTGCTTTCTATGCTTAAAGGGGAAAATGAGAAGCGCGCAATGATTTTTTCCTTTAGCATCGGGTAAATGGAATCAGAAATCACGCTTATCACACGATCTTCAATTTCAGCTATGAATTCATTATGCCAGCCTGCCTCCTTTATCTTATTAAACAGATCATATTCAGCAAGAAAACTGATAATGACGCCGGTTTTTCCTGCAGGAACCATTTCATGGTCTTTAAGCCCTGGGATAGATATCTCAAATGTGTTCAGACTGATGAATTTATCCAGCCAGGTCAGAATCTGAGCTTTGTTGACGTCCGAAAAATTATTTAATAGATCCTTTAAATCTTTGCGATGTATTTCGTCCAGGCCTTGTCTCGAGGGTGTATAAAAAAAGTGGCCATGAGCAATCTTAGCAAAGCTTTCCAGCGGTTCATCAACTTCTAAGAAAAGAGTAAAAACAGAATCCCCTCCTCTGCTTTTTAGCATGCTGGTTTTGGTCTCCTTGATATTTGCTTCCATAGCCGGCGGAAAGTTTTCAATTTCAGCAATATTGTAAAGGGTTTTTAAGTCGGCTGCCCATATCAGGTTTTTATAATTATAGCTGTTATTCTGATCATCTATAACAAGATGTTCTTCTGGCAATACCCGGGTGATTCGGGTTTCTGTTTTTATTTCTCCCCCAAATTCCAATAGCTTGCTTAGTAGCGATTCGGAAAGTTTACCCATTCCACCTTTGGGATAGAAATAGTCAAGGTAAAGCGAAAAATAGCTCAATGCGAAAAATGCAGGTGTATTCTTAAAAAAATGCTGGGAGATCATGTCCCTTAAGGATTTGTCTTTGATAATGGTTTTAAGATAATCCTCAACCGGGGTATTCATTCGGTTTATTTTCCGGACAGTAAATATGAACCTTGGAAACCAGGGTAAAAGCTTTTTGAAAATAAAGGGCAAATCTCGTTTTAAGTCTTTAAAAATAGGATTCTCTATTCCATAGAGCACATCCATATGCTTCATGATTTTCCGAATAATTCTTATAACCTCATCAATTTCGATATCACTTTGTGGATGGAATTTTTTCAGAAGATCACTGTATTCCAAAAGGCTATCAATGTTTTTAATATTCAGCACTTCATCCTCTATTCCAATAGAAACATGACTTTTAACCAAGTCGAGCTTAATATTCAGATCCTTGAGCATGGTTAATACGATACCTGCATCCAATAAGGCCCTGACTCCTGCATCGAAAAAAAATCCGTTATGCGAAAATGTATTGACCAGCCCTCCCGCTTCCTTGTTTTTTTCAATGAGCAAAACTTTTTGTCCATTACGGGCTAAATAAGTCGCAGCAGTTAAACCGGCAATTCCTCCGCCAACAATAACAGTATCATAATTCTTTTCGCGCATATCAATCTCTGGTATAACATTCAGTCATCCTTGTATTCAAAGCAGGGCTATTTTAATCCGCATATTTTCAGTGTTTTATCCCAAAGTTCATGGGCAACTTCTTTATCCAAGGCTGGTGGTGCCGGCTCTTCCCGGGTGGTTAAATTAAAGAATTTTCCGCTCACACCATCCAATTCATCTGAAACCCCGAGGTAATAGAGTGCCTCTGCGGATATATCCGGAGATTTTAAGGTTTTATCAAAGAAATTCCTTTTAAACCAACGGTAAACTGGTCCGTTTTCCTGCCCGGTTTCTGTTTTTACTGCTCCGGGATGCATGGTATTAATTGTAACTCCTGTGCTTTTGAAGTGCTCATCAAACACAATCATTGACAATAGCTGAGCAATTTTGGCTGATCCATAGCTTTTTAGTCCTGAATATCTGCGCTTTTCCCAATTCAGGTCATCAAGTCTTAAACCCCATATTGCGAACCGATGTCCTTCAGAACCCACCATAATAATCCTTGCCTTTTCCTGCGCTTTAAGCTTATCCATCAGCAGGTAATTCATGATGAATGAAGAGAGGTAATGAACCACAAAAACCTTTTCAAGTCCATCGGCTGTTAGCTCCCGTTTAGTGAGGTACACACCGGCATTGTGAATCAGCACATCAATCGGGGCATCCAATTGCAACAACTCATCGGAAACTGTGAAAATATCCTTTAAATCACTCAGATCGGCAATCCTGTAGTCGCAGGTAACACCATACTTACTTTCAATTTCCCGCCTAAGATTCTCCGATTTTTCAGGGTTTCGGTTAATGCATAAAAGATTTGCCCCTTTTGAAGCAAACTTTTGCGCTGTAACATAACCTATACCTGATGTGGCGCCAGTGATAACTACAAGTTTATTTTTGAAGTCGTCAGTGCATATTTCAGGGTCTGACCGGTTATTCCTGATCATTGCAAAAATGTTTGACCACTTATACTCCCGAAAGTATTGCGATGTTTTTTTTCTCATAAGCAGTTATTAGCCGAATTTCCTGATCAAAAATCTACGGTACATCCTGCCAAAGCGGGGAATATTATTGAATATATCGCCCCATAAATCGTAATAGTCACGCTGCTCCTTTATCAAGCCATCTTCGCTGAGCACCAGTTTGGTTGCCCCGTAGATAGGGGTGTTGGGATATTTCTTGAACATCATGGTCATCACCCAATCGAACATAATCACATTTTCGTTTTGGGATATGGATATTATTTCCAGTTGAAGCTGCTTTGTGCGTTTGGTCAGCCGGTTGCACATGGCAATAAAATCATCAATTCCCTCAATACGCTGAATGGTATCCTGAAAAACTATTTCCTTGTGATAGTATTTGAAAATATGCGACCAATCGGGCTTACCCTCACGGTTATATGTTTTCGACCACAATTCTTTGATCGTGTCCATATTGATTGTAAGTCTTGCCTCGACTTCTTCCTGGGGCTTCTTATCCTGAAGGTTCATGGTAATGGTTGCTTTAGTAAAATAATTGGGCTTGCATTCTGTGGCTTTTGATCCATTTAACTTGACTACCGGGGAATTTCAAACATCAATAAATCCCAGGCATCATAAGCTCTGCCCGGAAATGCTATTTCATATAATGATAGTATTTCTGCGATTGTTTCAAAAGCAAAGGTAAATATTGCAGCATTGATTCTGGCGTACTAACTGATATGATTTTCTTTAAGATGGTTTGGAACAATAATTAGAAATTCATTTTAGCAGCATTTTTGGTTCCCTGCCTGTGCGGATAGGAAGGTGCGAATGGTTTTGGGCCGGCAACCCTAAGCAACGCGCAGAATCTTCTCCATCTTGCGACCCTTCGCCAATTCATCTACCAACTTGTCCAGATACCTTACCTGTTGCGTTAACGGATTTTCGATCTCTTCAATGCGGTAGCCACAGATTACACCAGTAATGAGAGGAGTATTAGCGTGTAGTTGGGCGTTCTGAAAAAAGCTTGCAAAAGTTACCTTTTCCTCAATGAGTTCCTGCAGCTTCTTTTCATCAAAACCGGTGAGCCATTCTATTACCTGATGCAATTCTTCTTTTGTCCGGCCTTTACTCTCAACTTTTTTGATATAGTGTGGATACACCGCAGCAAATGTCATTTTTGCCATTTGCTCATCGTGTTTGGGTGTTGTTTTCATAGCTTTTGTTTTAATCTTTAGATCATACAAATTATTTCAGCCTTTCCAACAGGTCTTTTCTTTTCACGAGGTTCTTATAGTCCCACTGAATTTCCCTTGATTTCTTTAACCATCTTTTCAGATCGGCCAGGTCAACCTGCTCGGTTGAAGTGTAACGAATGGATGCATCTTTAAATTTACCCGTTCCAATTTTAAGTTTTTCTTCTTCAAAATCTGCACCGCTCCAAAACATCAGCCGGATGCAGTCCTTCTGTTTGCTATAACCTACAGTGGGATTGCCATCTAAAAACCAGACCGGATGTGCATGCCAGGTTTTGCTTTCTGCCTCAGTAAGTTCGGCGGCAATTGTAGTTGCAAGCAGAGTGCAGATTTCTTTGTCAACCGCTGTTTGCCTGTTGTTATATGCCTGAATTTCTGGGTTCATATTTGTTTTAAGTTTTGTTGGCTATTAATATTGCACCCCGAGGCAGCCTATAAAGCAGCCTAAGGTATCAGTCACGAAAATACAAATAAATTCAGATGGCAATCGGGCGGCTAAACCCGGATACTTTCATGAGTTCCAATATGAACCAAACCTCCGGAATTTATAAAGAAGGCGTTACTTAAATGGGGACATACATTCCCGACCGCTCAGGAACTTATCAAGTTGGCTTTTTGTTTTTCACATTCCTTTTTAATAGCCTGGTTCATAAGCTCAAAGCCTGCTTTCGTCTTATTTAGCACCTTTCCCATAATCAAAACAAGAAGTCCACTGAATGTTTCCCCGTGAATAAACCTGGTTTGTTGTTTATTCAATGCTTCAATGATAAAATAGTGTTCTCCATCAAAAATTCCTTTTATTCCAAGCTTACCTTTCCACCTAAACTCTTTATAAGGCTCAAAAGTTAAGATCACAGGTTTGAAAGTCATTCCGTTGCTTTCGGGCGGTTTAAGGAACACAGTTAAGTTTTGCCCAACAGCCTTATTACCCCTTATTGATTTGATAAAAGGATTCCAGTTCGGATGATTCTCAAAATCTGTCAGGACATTCCAAACCGTCTTACTATCAGATTCAATAATTATTTGAGTTTCAATCTTTTTCATTCTACTTGTTTAATGATTGGCGATGCTTTCCTGCCTAAAAGTTAGCATTGTCAGCCACGAAAAAACAAATAAATTTTCCCGGACTTGCACCATTGCGATTCCTTATCCTGTTTAGAGGAAATCTTGAATTATTCATTTTGGGAAACAATAACTATTGGGGATTGTTTTCACCAAGAGTTATTTTTTGGGTGAGTGGCATGTTTATTTCAGCTGCGAATTTTCTAGCTGGAATGATGATTCAAATGGCTTCCTTCTTTTGCTTCTGCTTCAGTTTTTCTACTAAACGATTAAGCTTAAGGATTTCTGTGGATAGTTTATCATTTGCAGATTCTAATTTATTTTTTCTTCCTTCAACATCCAAAGCTTCATCAATATTTGTGATGCGCAATTCCCTTAGTGCTTTTATGTGGTTTACCAGCTTACCAATTATTTGAGTAAGTTCATTTTCTCTTTTCTTTAAGTCTGAAATGTCTGTTGCTATGAGTATATAATTATCGCCTTGCAGATAAGGTGGCAAAAAGTGAATAGACAGTCTGAGATACAATGAATTGGTTAGGGTAACAATTAAAACATCATGCTTGTCATGAGCCAGTTGAGCAAGAAAGTTATCTAATTTTGAATTATCACCTGGGCTGATGAAACGTTTAAGGGAAGAACCAATAACCTTTTCATATGGGGATTGTACAATATCAGTAAATCTCGGGTTACAATAAAGAATCGTACCTTCTTTTGTTAGCGTAACCGCCCCTTCGCTCATTTCCTCTATGAAAGTACGATAGGGTGTTTCAGCAGAGCTGACAGAATAGACTTGTTCTCCCTTGCTGCCGGAAACCATAATCGCATCTACTTCTCCGTTTCTGATAGCTGTAAGCGCATCTTCCATTTCAGCCATGCGGGAACGTAATTCCTCATTTTCAATACTGAGCTGTTCTTTTGTTTTGTCCATTATCATCAAAAATAGAATGTGATAAAATTCCTGGAGCACTTACTTGTCCTGCACCTCTTTCAGATCCAATCCTAAAAGCACTTTATCCTTGTCCGACATATCGCCAATAATACGACGGAAAGGAAGCGGCAATTTCTTAATCAGTGTTGGCGCTGCAATGATCTGCTCACCTTTGGCTAAACTCGGATGTTGATACAGGTCAATCACTTCCAGCTCATATCTCCCTTCAAGATATTCTTCGCAAATCTTTTTCAGGTTGGTAATGGCCAAAACCGATCGAACCGTTGAACCGGTGATGTATAAACGCAATAAATATTTATCCTTGCCCTGTTTAGATACTGTAAGGTCAAGGTCATCAAACTGGCTATTTACTTTTGTTTTTTTCTCTTTCATAGCTGTATAGGAAAATATTTTATATTCAAATCAGCCTGCAGGCAATAAATCCAACCCGACAAGAACTCGTTCAGTATTCGAGAGGTCACCAATTATTTTGCGAACCGGTACAGGCAACTTTCTTACCAGTGTTGGCAGGGCAAAAATCTGATCAGCGGCTCCCAACTGTGGATTTTTCAAAAGGTCAATTACTTCAATGGAGTATTTTCCGTTCAACTGTTCATCACAAATATTTTTAAGATTTGTAAAAGCAGTAAGGGCCTTTGGTGTTTGACCGGCAACGTATAAACGAAGTACCCACATATCTTTTTCAGTTATAACTTGTTTCTTATTTCTAATTTTTTTATCTGTTTTTTCGGTCTTTGGCTTCATCTGATGATACTTTTAATTACTTTGTTTCAATTACGTCTGTGAAGTTGTTGATGTCAACTTTTCTGCTTTCAGCCATTTCTATTTTGTCTTGTTCCAGTTGTTTAATCATTTCTTCTTCTGTTTCTATGACTTTTATAGCATCGTATTCCTGCGCATCAAAATCAGCATTCAAGTTTGCAATCTTTGCTTCCAATGCCCTTCTTTTTGTTGCAACCTCACGTTTTTTTATTTCTAAATCATGCTTGCGTATCAAAACCCCAGCGTTTTCAATCGCTTCCTGTGCAATTCTGGCTGAGCCGGTTAATACTCCGCTTGCACCCACATAAACCTCACGTAAATCTACACCATGGCTGGTGATTATGAATTCACGAATCTGGTTAGAGTTTGCAATCCCACGCGATTTAAGTATGTACATTCCCCTGTTTCTTTCACCGCTTGATTCTATATCACGAAGCAATAACCAGGTGTCTATCAGGGATGATATTCCAACATCAGAACTTTCTAAACTGCATTCAGACCCGGTGAGACTTGTAAACATTGCTGTTATTTGATTGGCCTTCAGAAAATCAACAATCCGCATTAACATCGTTTTTACTTCGACCTCTTTATCGCCAATAACGAATGTATTTATTGGATCAAGAATCACAATATCAGGCTTGAATGTATTTACAGCCTTATGAGTAACTGCCAGATGCATTTCAAGGCTATAAAATGTTGGACGGGTTGCCTGGAATTGCAAAAGCCCTTTCTTCACCCAGACCTCTAATTTTATACCAATGGAAAGCATATTACGCATTAGCTGGTTTGGAGATTCTTCGAAACAGAAATATAGCACCCGTTCACCCCGCTTACAGGCCGCTTCAGCAAAATGAGCTGCAATGCTTGTTTTTCCTACACCGGCGGTACCCGAAACAAGAACAGTACTGCCGCGGTAATAACCTTTTCCTTCAAGCATATTATCAAGCGCTGTTATCCCACTTGAGATTCTTTCGTTTGATACAATATGTTGTAATCCTAAAGAAGTAACCGGTAATACTGAAAAACCAGTTTCATCAATCAGAAATGGATACTCGTTGGTGCCGTGAATTGAACCGCGATATTTAACAACCCGTAAGCGACGTGTTGAAGTCTGTTCGGTTACACGATGGTCGAGCATAATAACACAGTCTGAAACGTACTCTTCCAAACCCTGCCTGGTTAATGTTTCATCGCCGCGTTCGCCTGTAATGACCGCAGTAACACCTTTATCTTTTAGCCAGCGAAATAATCGCCGCAGTTCAGCGCGTATAATCAGTTGGTTCGGCAAACCGGCAAACAGCGATTCAATCGTGTCCAATACAACACGTTTAGCCCCGATAGAATCAATTGCATGACCAAGGCGGATAAACAATGCTTCTAAATCGTATTCCCCGGTATCTTCTATTTCACTGCGCTCAATGTGCACATGGTCAAGAGCAATTTTTTTATTTTTTATCAGATCATTCAAATCAAAACCAAGTGAGGCGACATTTATGGTCAGTTCTTCATTGGTTTCTTCGAATGACATCAATACCCCCGGTTCGTTAAACTGGGTCGCACCACGAACAAGAAACTCAATACCAAAAAGCGTTTTTCCGCAGCCTGCGCCACCGCAGACCAGTGTTGGTCTGCCTTTGGGTAAACCACCGGCAGTTATTTCATCAAACCCCTGAATTCCGGTTGGAGACTTTGGAAGTTGAATAGTGGAAGTTTTATGATTTACCTTTTTCATTCAAACATTTTTACTGTTTTGGTAATGACAAGACACAGATATACAGGCAAATATACCTTTTTCAAAATTTCCATAAAATTCGTATGGATTATGGAATTGGATGTTACATGATTATTGAAAAATGTTACAGAATTCACAGGTTTTGTAAACAAAACCATTACCGTTTTAAAGAGTTTATGAACCAGCAAACGGGCAGGAGTTGTTATATCAAGTTTCCAGGAAGGCAAAGTTCTGCCAGACTGAACAATATTTATAGCTTGTTGTATTATTGTTAAAGCGTGGTATTCGGGCGGCAAAGCCCGGATGCCTTTTTAGGAAGATTTAACCAGTGATAAGAAGAACCCTTTTAATAGTGCAGCCCAATCTTGTTTCTTACTGCGTCCAATAAATGAATGAGCTGTTCGCTGGTTCTGAATGTCATTAGCGGGCTTTCTGTTTTGCCTTTCAGAAGCAAATTGTTGAAATGCTCAATTTCATAACTATAGCCATTTGTTTTCACCTCAAAATCAAACCTCTGGATTTTACCACCCTTTTCAATGCTGAATGAAGAGGGAGCGTGAAAATTCGGCTGAATCGTGATCCTACCCTGTTCACCGAAAATGCTCGCCGCATTTGGAGTTTGTTCAAGGAATGAACTTTTTAAATGGGCTTTGACATGATTCCCATAGCTAAAAATCATGTCGCAAGATGAATCAGCGCCGGAATCGAAAAAACTTGCGTTGGCCTTAATATCATCGGGCATTCCCAGCACCGATAAAGCCAGAAATACAGGATAGATTCCAATATCAAGCAAACTTCCGCCGCCCAGTATCTTTTTTATTAGCCTTGATTCAGGATCATAGTGTGGTTTGAACCCAAAGTCGGCTTCCAATCCGGTAATATTACCAATGTCCCCTTCTTGTATAAGCTGCAAAACCATCTGGTAATGCGGCAGAAATCTTGTCCACATAGCTTCCATGAGCAGTGTATTACTGGCTTTGGCTGTTTCTATCATTTCCTTTGCCTGCGTGCTGTTCATTGCAAAAGGCTTCTCGCACAATACGGCCTTTTTACGGTTCAGGCAAAGCACAGTATGCGCTTTATGAAAAGCGTGAGGAGTGGCAATGTAAACTGCATCAACCTGAGGATCGTCGGCCAAAAGTTGATAGCTATCGTAAGCCATCGTAGCATTATATTTTGTTGTAAAAGCTTTTGCCCTGTCCTTATCCCTGGAAGCAATAGCCAGGAGTTCCGCATTGGGAACTTTTTGGATGTCTTCAGCAAATTTGTGGGCAATGTTGCCCGCTCCAATAATGCCCCAGCGGACTTTTTTAGTTAAGATCATCATATTCATCTCCTTAAATTAATTCGTTGCATTTGTGGAATTCCTTGGGCTTCTTATTACTATAAGTATTGATATAATTCCACTGACTGTCTGGTTCTAAAGTAAAACAGATAGCTCTTTTTCTGGCAATTTCAATTCCTATTACTGTCAAACAGTTACTGCGGTGGGCGAAAAGGCTCATTGGCCTCTTCCTGATCAGGTGCTGGCCTCTGTAATTATTACAAATTCCCTGAAATTTTCTTTATCTATTATCTTTGCTTCTGCTTTATACGCCTCAATAAACGTTGTAGGTAATTTATTGCCTTTCTTTTTGAGCCACTTAAATTCATATCCAAAAACCTTTCCTCCATTTTCTTCTACGAAATCAACCTCCTGCTGTTGTTTGGTTCTCCAAAAGTATGTGTGAGCAAGGCTTTGTTTATACTCGATTTGCTTAAACCTCTCTGAAACCAGGAAGTTTTCCCAAAGCGCCCCTTTATCCGTCCTCAGTTCAATTGGATTAAAATTGCCAATGACCATATTTCTGATACCGTTATCATAGAAGTAAATCTTCTTATTGGTTTTAATTTCGTTCCTAAGGTTTCGGCTAAAGCTGCTTAATTTAAAAATGATGAATCCTTTTTCCAGGATATCAATGTATTTGCCAACTGTGTTTTTATCAACATTAGCCATTTGAGCCAATTCAGAATAGTTAACCTCGCTGCCAATCTGAAGCGCCAACGCCTGAACTAACTTGTCAAGAACTTCAGGCTTACGGATTTCTGCATACGAAAGAATGTCTTTATACAAATAGCTGTTCACTAAGTTCCGTAAGATGCTTACTTCGTCTCCGGCATTATTGAGAACATCGGGGTAGAATCCATAAAGCAATCTGTTTTCTAAATTTTGCTCTGCGTGCAAATAACCGTGGTGGTTTTCGTATTCTTCCCATGAAACCGGATATAAATGATATTCCCATTTTCTCCCGGTCAACGGTTCGTTAATCCTGTTACTCAAATCAAAGGAGGATGAGCCACTTGCAAACAATTGAACATCTTTAAACCTGTCAGTAATTAATTTCATCGTGATGCCAATACCCTCAATTCTCTGAGCTTCATCAATAAAAACATAGTTGTGTTTTCCCAGGATCGTTCGAATCTGCTCTGTATTGGGTTCAGTCAACAAAGTTCTGGTACTTGGGTCGTCACCATCAAGAAGTAAATAGTCTTTCGATTCCAGGATAGATTCAATCAGTGTTGTTTTTCCCACTTGCCGTGGTCCGATTACAACAATCGCTTTTCCTGAATCAATACGATTCTTAATCCTGCCGCTTAGAAATCTTGAATACATGATTTTTGTTGCAAAGGTAATAACTTTTGGTGATCATATTCACCAAAAGTTATGTTTTAATGTGAATGGCGACTTTATCTTGATTCCATGACAAAGGAATCATCTACGAGATTCTGTTGAATCTGCTTTATCCGCATTCTGTTCCTTATTCAAACCAACTCGTTTTGCAGCTAAACCATTCTTGCCTGATTGTAAGGTGAAGGATTTAGTAGATGCTTAAGAGAGAACTGTAAAATGAGAATGGGGAAGCTTTACGCTTCCCCATTCAGCCCTCCTTGTCCCTATCAACCTACAAAAGGTAACATCAATCTAAGGAAAATACAGCTTATTTGATAACCTGCAATTTTTTAGTGTATGTTCCCTGGTTGGTAGTAATTTGTATTAAATACATTCCATTGCTTACGAATGATAAATCCAACAATGCATGGTAGTGTTTGTCATGCACTGTGTACACGGCTTTCCCTGAAATATCTGTTATACTTATTCTTTCTATCATCTGATTTGCAGTTATCTGCAATTGATTGCTGGCAGGGTTTGGAAATAGGTTCACATCAAACTGCTGCACTTCGATGATGGAAGTACCTAATTCTACCTGCAGCGTTACCGGGATAATTAACAGTGGGTTGTCTGGATCGTTGCTTGTGACTCGAAGGTTCGCAGTGTAAGTAGCAGTTTCCAGCCCTTCAGCGTTTAATGAAACGGCTATATCCTGGGTAGCAGCTTCATCAATCACACTTGTAATCGGGTCAATGCTCAACCAATTCATGCCATTGAATGAAAGATTTGCGCGGATATTCCAGTTAGCATTCATACCGTAACCGGTAAGGTGTTCCCAATTGGTGCCATCCTCACTTACCCAATCTCCATCTTGCACGGCCGGGCCCCCATCAATCCCCAGGATGTATGTTCCAGCCTCGTGTATAACTTCAAAACCTACCCAGATATCAGATCCGCTTATAGTAATAGCATTGTTGAGTACAATTGTATTCCAGCTTTCAGGGAGCAGTGCATAATCTTGCTGGTAGAGAATTGAACCAGGGGAGGTTGTGGTGCCGGCATCCCAGATAATGAATTTAAGATTTGATGGGGTATCTTTCATATAAACGTCAACAGATTCAAGCTGATAGTTTTCAAAAACTGATGTTAGCTCTGATGGAAACCGGGCAGCTCCATAGAAAGTTCCTCCGTCAATCAACCCAACAGCGTCGGCATTAGGTCCGTCGTAATGAATTGTGGTTCCTGTTCTGCTTTCTATCGTTGCACCTTCATCCTGAATGTTTGCTTTTTGTTTCGCAAAAGCAAGTTTGCCCGACTTATAATCAATACCGGTTGGAACATGTTGAACTTTGGGTGTAGCAGCGGTGTATTGGACAATAATATTATAATGTAGCAAAGCATCACCAACATTTTCAATGGTTAAGGTTTGTAATGTTGAATCTCCCGGAGCAAGAGTCTCAGCTATCTCCATTGGATTAATTTCAATTCCTGGATTACCGGGTTCTAAATCTAACATAAAGCTTATCCATTCACCCGTTGGTAATTCGGCTGCACCGATGAATTTATTACCATCAGGTGTTACATTATTGATACTAAAGAAGATCCAATCTGAAGCTTCAAACCAACCCCTGCCAGCTACATACTCATTAAATGTTTCCATGCTGCCATCAGGATGCCTCACAAAAGCTCTCCTGTCGGGAGGTTGTGGAGGGAAGCCTTCGGCGGTATAGCCGAATACGGTGCCGTCATCAAGAACCTTAAGAGGGCTCAACGAACCAAGGTTCAGGCTATTTTGGAATAGAGTAATCCCTTCAGTTGGTGACCAAATGAAGCC
This sequence comes from Bacteroidales bacterium, assembly GCA_014860575.1. Taxonomy (NCBI): domain Bacteria; kingdom Pseudomonadati; phylum Bacteroidota; class Bacteroidia; order Bacteroidales; species Bacteroidales bacterium. The sequence goes on along the minus strand of JACZJK010000031.1, from coordinate 100,606 downwards.
GTTTTCCCAACCCAATGAACCTGTAACGTAGTTGCCACTGGCAGAAGCGCCAAATGCTTCGCCATACTGCGTTTCATCAACAAAGATAATTTCATCGTTATACCAGATAACTGGAGTCCTGGTCCAGTTTGGTTCAGCCCAACCGTATATTACACTTCCGTTGGCGCTGATTCCGTTTGCCCTGGAGTTTGCCTGAATGGTTGAACCAATCATATCGTATCCTTCCTCCTGTGTCCAGCTAAAAGCCTTCACTGTCCAGTCAGGAAACCATTGCATGCCTGCCACTGTGCTTCCATTGGCTGTGATGCCATAAATACTGTTGTAAAATGTTCCGAATATTTCCGGAGAATCAGGATTAAAACCTAAGAACTGCCATTGGCCGGTTGTTTTGTCCCAAAGTCCGGCAGTACTCACTTCCATTCCTTCGTACTGAAATTCGGTATTGTAGGTGCCTGCAACTATTCCGTTGTCTGAAACCCCCTGGGCATCACCAACGAATCCAACGGTTCCGCTAAACATTGTCCATAAATAGCTGCTCATTCCACCAAACTCGCTTCCCGATACGTACATTCCATTTGATGAAATACCTGTTGGGAAGGTGTATTGAGGAAAAATTACTGTAAGATCCACCGGTTGAGCCTGCATTACAATGAGTGTTGCAACTATTGTAGCTGTTGGATTCACCGTGTCATTGCTTGTAATGTTAATATTTGCCTGATATGTGCCCAAATCGAGACCAGAAGCATCGAAGGCCAATGAAATTGTTTGGTTGGACATCGCAGGAATACTGCCACTGATTGGACTGGCGGCCAGCCAGGAGTTACCATCAAGAAATTCAATGGCTATATCGAAAGTCAGGTTCTGAATACCATCATTCATGACTTTAAAGGATTTTGAACCAGAACCATCCTGCCCTACTGTTTGGCTAATTTCCAACGTACTGACATTCATGATAGGTGAGTCGTCTATTTCTTCGCCCAGCGATATATCATCAACAACCCAATAATGACCCAGTTCGCCTTCATACTTGAATGCTATGTAAACATCTTCGCCGGCATATGCTTCAAGGTCAATGAAATGCTGTGCCCAGTTTTCCACCACATCCTCAACCGTCCATACCTCAACAAAATCCTCGTCACCAGGGTTGCCACTTCCAGTACTGACCAAAACGCTGTTCTTGGTATAATAGGCGGCATCGCCAACAAGGCTCCAAAAGGACAGATAGAAAAATCCTTCTTCAGGAATAGTTATTTGCGGCGAAACCAACCAGCCATCCTGATATTGCCAGCTATATCCATGGTAGGCAGAATATTGTCCTCCGGGAGTATTGTTATACCAGCTTTGGTACCATGCACTTCCGTCGCCATCTGAATCAAAAATTGACCATCCTATGGGCGGAAAAGTTTCGCCTTCAAAATCCTCCGTGAATGGATAGACATTTGGGTCAATAACTTCCAGCGTTACAAGCACCGAAGTTGTTGGGTTCTCAGGATCGTTGCTGCTTATGTTAAGGTTTGCCTGGTATGACCCAAACCCAAGGCCATCAGCATCGAAATCAAGAAAAATTTCAAAAGACGAGAAAGTAGTGATAGTTCCGCTGGATGGGTTTACTGAAAGCCATCCTGCAGTATTGAGATATTCAATTGCAACATTGAAATTCAGGTCAAGAATTCCATCATTCATAACCAACATGGATTGTGAACCGGTTCCATTCAAGCCTAGCACCTGGTTGACTATGGTTGTGCTGACATTCAGAATTGGAGAGTCGTCAACTTCCTCACCTAAAGCAATATCGTCAACATACCAGATATGACCCCAGGGGTCGCCTTCATATCTGAAAGCGATGTAGATGCTCTGCCCGGCATAAGCTTCAAGGTTTACAAAGTATTGATACCAGGCCCAGGCGTTATTGGTTTCTGTCAACGTCCAGACTTCAACATAATCATTGTTGGCCGGATCAGGACTTCCGGTGCTTACCAGAATGCTGCTCTTTTTGTATGACCAGTTATCTGCCAGCCAACTCCAGAATGTGAGGTAAAAAAAACCTTCAGTAGGCATGCTTATCAGGGGAGTAACCAACCAGTTATCCATAGTGAATTCTGAACTTGAGTTATGGTATGCTGAGGTTATTCCATCCGGGGTGTGGTTAAGCCAGGGGTGAAGTTCCCAGTTTTGGGAAGCATTCAACAGGCTGTGCATGCTCCATCCGGTGGGAGGAAATACAACTCCTTCAAAATCCTCGTTGAAAGGATAGTCAGTTCTCCCTTTATCCTGCATCTCACCTGGGAAAACATGCATTGTGCTTAGTGTTAAAACCAGGGCTAATAATGAAACCCCAATTTGTAGAATAGATTTTCTGCGCATAGCAAATTGTTTTTGATTAAAATAATTGATCAGTTTTTATTTATTGGAATTTGTGTTTAGGCTATTATTTGAAGGCTTATGATCCGTCAACTCTTTCTCTTCGATGAATTTGAGCAGTTTTTTTAATGCCCTTGTTTTATCCCTGTTGCGCTCCAGCAGCTTTTGAACATTATCTTCTGGCTTTGGCTCTTCTTTTGAATTATCTGATGATCGTTGCATAGTGTATAATTTTTCGCAATGGTATTATGGTCCTTTGTATTTGGGTTTCTTGCAAACTATAATTTGCCTGCATCGCAATCATTTTATTTTGCTACCCGAAGCTTTCTGGTTATAGTTTCATTCTGTGTAGTTAAAAGAACCAGGTATAAACCAGTCGGAAAGCCTGAGATATCAATTTGCATTGATTTTACCCCGAGCTGTTGTTGGTGAACAATTTTGCCGGTTGCATCTATAAGTTTTATTTTTTCAATTTCAGTATCCATACTCACTGTAACTACTGAACTTGCCGGGTTCGGGAATAAGCTGACTGAAGTGGAAGGAATACTGAGTACTGAAACTGTGCCTGGAATCATAGCAACATCAACTGTTACATTCTGATCTGTCACAACAACATCGCCCTGAACAGTAATAAAACCATCAAGCGATACGCTATAGCTGTAAACTCCCGGTTCTATCTGGAAAAATGAATAATTGTTGGGTGGATTTGTATTGGTTCCTAGAGTAATTGCTGCATTCTCAAGGGAATTTCCATCCTCATCATTCACCTCGAATACGACTTTATAAAATACTTTTGATAAGTCCCACTTCATGAAAAAACCGGCATCATGGATCGAGTAAAACTGGTTACCATCAGTAAATTCGACATAATCAATTGATGCACCCACGGCATATACCTGATCATTTTGCATAGCAATAGCATCCCTGTATTCAACCCTTGATTCAATCCCTTCTCCATACAGCGCAAAAGCTTTTTCAAATTCACCCTCCCCATCAATGATTACCTGAAACATCCCCAAACTATTGGGACTTTGCATTTCAATTACTTTATTCCCCTCAAAATATAACGGGGTGTAGCTGTCGAAACCACCTCCAATAAAAATCCTGTTCTCATCATCAATATTCAGGTTAAAAGCTCTTGAGGCAAACTCACTTCCCATGCTTTTAAGCCAGATCAGGTCAAGGTTATCAGTGAACTTTGCTACATAAGCATCCTCATAACCATAGGCCATGGGCTGACTACCCTGTATGTTGAAATCAGATGCGGATTCAAAAAAACCGGCGGCAACCAGATTGCCATCGGAATCAAGTTTTAGGCGGGTTAAATTTTGGTTCATACTACTGCCGTATGCAATAACTTCCGAAACTTGTGCACTCCCGGTTGAGAGTTTTACAATGCTTATCCAATCATACCAGCCTTGCCCTACATAAGGCAATATGGTGTCGCCAACAATTAGCGGTTTTGAATATTCTATTGCCAGAAAAAGATCTTCATTATTTGTAATGAGGGATCTTGCATTGGACCAACCCGGATCACCTTCGTCTGTAAAATTGAAATTTGTTCCCCAAACAGCTACTCCCTGCGAATCAAGTTTGGCAATGAAGGTTTGAGTGCCCCATCCCGTCTGGGTGTATAGAAATTCTATGCTATCAATAGCAAAACTTGTATTGGAATATCCGGAAATGTAAATATTGTCACCAGCATCAATTGTAACCCTGGTAATGGACATATTGTAATATTCCTCGTAAGGCAGTATTGGTTTATACCAAATCAAGCTACCGTCAGAACCAGAGAACTTCGCAACAACTCCTCTCGAAGTCCATTCCATAACTGGCACATAAACTACTTCGCCGTTAATTTTAATGGTATCGTTTGATGAAGACCATCCCACAGCAACAATATTGTTTTCGCTATCCAATGCCAGTTCGAAAAAGGTTTCATAACCTTCGCCAACCATAGTAGCATTCCATATAATGTTACCATCCAGATCCATTTTAACAATCAGTGCATTGCTGCTGGTATAATAAGGTAAACTTACGCCATCATATTCACCGTCCAGGTACCAATAACCATTGGTAATTATTGATTCCCCATCGAACACGATGTTATTGAAAGCAGATTGTTCGTTCGCTATGATATGCTTCGACCATTCAGCAGTAGTGTGCTGTGAATAAGCAAATTGTATCATTGAGAATGCTAGTAATAATGAGATAATTGTAATTCTGAACTTCATAACAGTTTATTTTATGGACTTGCGTTAAAATCGCTGCAATATTATTCAGTATCAGAAGGATGGGCAAAATATTCGTTGGCACTTTTGTACCACATTCAATTAATTGCGTTGCTACATCTTCACTACATCAATACAGTAAACTGTGATTTATAGGATGTTATAACCGAAGCAGTCATCCGGAGGCTGGAACTAATGTCAAGTAAGATGGCTTGGGAGTAGTATGGGTTAAATTAGGGAAAGGTATTCGATCAAACCCACCTCTGAGTTGGTCAGATTAAGCTTTTGGCGAAGCCGGGTTCTTGCAACATCAATGCTTCTGAGCGATTGGCCTGTAATGGATGAAATTTCTTTGGTTGTCATGTTAAGGCGAAGAAAAGCACAAAGTCTTCTCTCATTTGGGGTAAGATCGGGGCTAATCTCATTAAGCTTTTCGTAGAATTTGTTGTGAACCTGATGAAACCGTGTTTCAAACTCCTTCCAGATGCTATCTTCCTTTGAACCCTCAAGTTCATTGATTATTTCTTTGATAAGGTTCTGATTCTCTTGTTTAAAGCTGTGCCGGTTGACCATTAATTTGTCGGCAATATTATGAATAAGTTCATTCTTGCGTATTTGGTAAATCACATTTGTTGTGAGCTCTTTGTTTTTAATCTCTAATTCCTTGGCAAGCGATTCTTTTTCCAAAGCAGCTTTTTCTGAAGCAAGCTGTATGTTATTGTTCAACAGGCTTAGTCTTCGGAGTCGGTTATGGGAAAGCACATACAAAAGTCCGAGTATGACCACAATTAGCAATAAGAGAATGGCAGTAAAGAGATGACGCAACTTTTGTCTTCTCTGTTCCATGAGCCGGATCTTCTCTTTTTCCTGAAACTGCGATGTGATCTCCATTCTTGTAAACTCACGCAGGGTTTCTTCTCCTTTAATTTTATCAGAATAATCTTTTAACAGAATATGATATTTTAACGCCGAATCGGATTGGTTTAATGAATTGAAAATATCAAACAATTGCTCGCTGATTGATGATAAAATTGAGGTGTTTCCCACCACAGTGGCTAAACTATAACCATTATAAAAGTTGTCAAACGCTTTTTCATAGTTCTGCTGCGACTTGTATAAAATTCCCAGCATTCTGTATGAGGAGGCTTCACCACCTTTGTCATTCATCTCTGTCCGTATCTTCAGTGCTGCATCCATATTCTTATAAGCCTCATCAAATTCTCCCATTTTCATATAAAGGCTTCCGAGGTTATTGTGTAACATTGCCAGGGTTCTTTGTTGATTTAGTATCCGGCTTGCCAGGCTAATACCCCTGTGGTAATAATCAATGGCCTGGTTGTATTCATTCAGATTTTCGTGAACTATTCCAAGATTGTTATAAATGGAAATAACCTGGTAAGGAGGAATCGTATCGCCTCTTTCCCCAGCCAAATCAGTAAAAATCGGCAGTGCTTCGTGAAAATAGCGTTTGGCTTCCTCAAATTTCAGAAGTTGAAGCAAGACCCCGCCAAGGTTTGTTAATGCATTGGCAATGCCATTATTATTCTCTGTTTCTTTGTTAATTGCCAAAGCTTTGTGATAGTGTTGAAACGAAATATCCAGCAAGCCCTGAAAAAAACAAATATTGCCAATCGCCATTAAAGCCTGGGAATAAAACTGGTTATTGCTGCTTTTTTGGGCAATTTCCAATGCTTTGTCAGCATATTGAAATGATAGCGAAAGGTTTGTTGATGAATAGTAGTTTGCAATTTCTATCAGAGAAGCAATCCGGGTAGAATCGTCTTGTGCTACTTCGACCCTAAAGATAAGAGAATCAACTTTGCTATTGCCTTGACCGAAAGCCTCATAGTGAATTGGCCCCCAGATCAACAGCAGACTTAAAACAATTATCCGACTAAATTCTATTTTGTTTGATTCTCTATTGCAAGGCATTATTTATCAGAGCTAATATTTTAAAAGAAAATAGATACCCTCTGTATATTTTATAAAAGCAAGCTTCCTTTGCAGACCTTAACCCGGTGACCATTTTTCAATTTGCTGCCACATGGTCGGTTATATAGCCTCCGTTATTGGCTACGAATATACAAATAAATATACCTGACATTGGCAGAATGGTCTGGGTACAGCAATGCAAAGCAGAGGTGTTCAATCTCTGTTCAATAAATAATTGGCTAGCTTGACGGCATTCTCCTGATAGCCATGGTCAATTGCCACCAATAGGGTATTCTTTTTGTAATAAGCTGATAGCGTTCGCGGAGAAATAAATTCAACATCAACCTCTTCATAGCATTGAATTAACCCTTCAAGCTTAAAAGAAAATGAAGAAGAAGCGAATCTTCCCTTCGTTTGCCGTGCGATAATAGCAATGGCATCTGGGTTTATACTGTTGAAAAAATCGAATATAGTTCTTTGAAAATTTCTGATTTCCCTATTGTCGTGGTCTTCTTTTATTTCCAAATATTTGGACATTCCTGTTAAGTTGTTATAATTCCCCTGGCTGTCTTGTTCCAAAGCAAAACAGACGGCTCTTTTTTTGGCAATTTCAATTCCTATTGTTTTCATTGGGTTGCGGTTTTTAATAGTGCATGTCAGGTAGATTAATGACTTGTAACAGTTTAATCTTAACGCCACGCATGGTTACCGATAAATCGAGGCGGGCGTTGCAGACTTATCAGTCAACTGCTACCTGAAGTAATTTATTAACTCTTATCAACACAAATGAATCCTCAATTGGGGCCATTCTATTAAGAATCAATGAATCACCACTCATTTTTTCTATTTCATAAAACAATATTTCGTTAGCGAATTTGTGGGAGCAGAACATTTTTGTGCCACTCAAATTTAGTGAATATGTTCCTGTTACGGTTTCACCACCAGTGAATTCATTCATTTGCACAGAGTCATTATCAAATCTGAATGAAACTTCATTAGCTGGTATATTACTTTACCTGTCCATTCTCCAATCAACATGTTTCGGTTTACTTTCTGTTGAAAATCAGTTTGATTCAGATAATACAATGGTAATTCGTGTGGTTCTCGTTTCAATTTAAAATGTTTCCCCTCACTTAGTTCTAACAAGAAAACTGGTATTTCATGACTATCAATGATTAATAATTTGTGACCCAGGTATTCTATCAGTCTCCATTCATAAACCTGGGGTGGTCTCTCCAGCATTAAATTGTATGTCAATATTCTTGAGTCGTTCAGGAATTCAAGCGTATCAATAATTTAAATCGAGTCAGAAAGTGTAAACATTTTTTCACATAATGCGATGCTCTGAGTTTCGGTTGTTGATTTTAAGAGTCTGGAATATCTGTATTTATTTTCGGAAATTGACAAAATCATGGCGGTATCATTCAGAACCTCTATTGAAAAAGTATCAACTATTTTGGTGTGATTAGTTATCAGTAAGTTGCTGTCCGAAATTATGTTGGAAAATGTGGATAGTGAATCCCTATCTCCATTAGTGATAAACTTGAAATTTATTGCCCGAATTGGATCTTTACCAATTGATAAGATCAAGTGAAAATTATCAGTGAAAGTGTCGTTACCAAGAATTGATGTTTTTTCATAACCTATCCAGTCACCTTCAATTCCATTCTTTGTTTCGTCAATGCAATTTGTCAGGAATAGTGTAAGAATTATTATTGTGATTGTAGGTCTCATTATTGGAAAATTGTAAAAATGCCTGTCCGTCTAATAACCTGTGTAAGCTGCTACGAATATACAAACAAATATGCCTGACATCCTGGCGGCAAAAACACTGATGCCCTTTATTGAGAACGATTTAACTACAAAGCCCTTGCGTATCCAAGAAATTAAAATTGCATTTTCGCAAAAAATTGTCATAAAATGAATCCGGCCATAGCATCAGCTTCTATTATCTTGCTAAACTTATCAGCCTGCTGAAAATTGCATGTTGTGAGTATGAGCCCTAAATTTTATGTATTTCAGGAAGTATATATCGCTGAAATAAAGCATGCTATAATATTTCTTCCGGGATTTTTATAACAATGTTGGTGAGCTTTTACAATTGTTAATTGGTTGGATTTCTTAACGCCAATTAAATTCAGCTTTTCTTAGTCTGTCCATTATTGCTTTTCCAATTCCTCTTTCATTCACTGGTTCTGCGATTATTATTTCAATCTCGTTATCATCTTCAAAAGAGTGCATGGCTTCAAACATATTTACGGCATAATCCTTCAAATCTTTTCTTTCCGAAACTCTTATCACTTTAAGATAACCGTTTTCCAATTCTCCTGAAAATGAAATAAGACCTGCTTTTAATTTGTCAATCTTCAAAGTTGCATAATTAGCAATTAAAAACATTTTCTTAGGACTGTAATGTGATTTAAGCATTCCGGGAGCTGATATTCCTTCAATCACAGAATTACCATCAAACGGAATAATTGTTTCTAGCTCTTCTTGGGTAATTATTCCATTGCGAAGTATTTGAAAACCATAATCCGTAAGTCTAATTATGGTGGATTCAATGCCAACGGTAGTTTTGCCTCCTTCAAGAATATAGTCCACGTTTGGCAGTTGCTTTTTTACATGAGCAGTAGTTGTAGGACTAATACGCCCAAATTTATTTGCACTTGGTGCAGCAATTGGGCAATCCGATTTACGTATCAGTTCTAAAGCAATTTCATTGCATGGCATTCTGATACCTACTGTTGGTAAGCCCGATGTAACAATGTCGGGGACAAGATTGCTTTTTGGCAATACCATAGTTAACGATCCCGGCCAAAATTTATCAGCTAATTTGTACACTCTTTCATCTGTGCTCAACACAAGTTTTTCCAATTGTGCTAAATTGGCAATATGTATAATCAGCGGATCGAACGAAGGACGTTCTTTGAGTTCAAATATTTTTGCAACTGCCAACGGATTTAAAGCGTTTGCTCCTAATCCGTAAACTGTTTCAGTTGGGAACGCAACCAATTTCCCTTCCTTAATATATTTAGCCGCTATTTCTACGTTACTTAAAACGTTCATTTTTTTCTTGATGTAATATCCTGATTCGTAAACTTTAAACTCTCCGTCAGGCTTGAAACTTGCCAGAATCATTGCACGGAACAATGAACTTGAAAAAAGGATTAAAGTTCACCGATAGTTGTACCGCTAAGGTTTCAATTTATTCGATTTAGCGACTACCTGGTCTTTGAGCTCTTGCTTATACTGAATAATATTGCTGCGTAACGAGCGGTCAGAAATCGATACAATTTGAGCCGCAAGAATACCCGCATTTTTTGCTCCGTTCAGTGCTACTGTTGCAACAGGCACTCCGCCCGGCATCTGCAAAATGGACAGAACAGAATCCCAACCGTCAATAGAATTGCCCGACTTTATTGGCACACCGATTACAGGCAGTGGCGATATAGCTGCTACCATACCCGGTAAATGTGCTGCACCGCCTGCTCCTGCTATAATTACATCTATTCCGCGATTGTGAGCGTTTGATGCAAATTCATATAACTTTTCGGGTGTTCGGTGTGCCGAAACTATATCAATTTCATATCCGATGCCAAATTTATCAAGCATCTCAGCGGCTTGCTTCATTACAGGCAAATCGGAGTCAGACCCCATTACTATACTGACTATTTTTCTGTCCACGATTTTCCTTTCCTTATTTATTCTCAAGGAAAAAACATTACAAAAGATTAAAAATCAAAAAGGTCACCTAGTAGTCCTTTTCTTTTTTTATAGCGATAATCGCTATCCCTGGGATAATTATGTTTTCCTTGAAAATTTCCATCAGGATAATTCTTTATGTTCTGCGAAGAACGTTCTATGATTTTATCAAGTTCGCCACGGTCAAGCCAAACACCCCTGCAATCAGGACAGTAGTCAATTTCAATTCCACTGCGGTCGGCCATAACCAAGTTTACATTACAAGTTGGACACTTCATATTATACCAAATTAAATTGTTATAAATTATTAGTTTGCAGGATTGATTACCCTATTTACGATAGAATCAAACCTTGATGATGATTTATCTATAAGCGAGTCGAGTTTTTTGACCTTATCATATTCTTTGTTAATAAGTGAATCGAGTGTCAATACTTTATCTACTTCTTTGTCTATCAAAGAATCTAAAGATTCAGCTTTTTTCTGCAAATCATCGAGTTTTTTTTCCACCTTTCTATTCAATTCACTACAAGAAATAAGAATACCTGATGTAGTTACCAGCACAACGAGAATTGTAAATAATTTATACCTCATATTAATTCAAAATTAGGTGTTATTTCAAATGTTGGAACGGAATGTTGGACTCATTTATTATCTCATTGCCAGTGACAACTGCTGTTTTAGACCAAAAAATTTTATTTTGATGCTTACTGATTTTCTTTCCTTGATTTTACTCTGATCAATTGTTTTACTTTTTCTGCCTTTTTTAGTGCACATTCCAACGACGATGACAGAATGGTTACGTGCCCCATTTTTCGATAGGGTTTGGTTATTTTTTTCCCGTATAAATGAATCTTTACACCATCAATTGCCATACTCTCCGTTAATCCTTCATAAATTGCAGGGCCTTCGTAGCCATCGGCTCCTAAAATGTTTATCATTACCGAAGGAAGTTTAAGTTTTGTACTTCCCAGGGGCAGGTTTAGTATTGCACGCAAATGTTGCTCAAACTGTGATGTAATTATGCTTTCAATAGTATGATGCCCACTGTTGTGTGGCCGGGGAGCAACTTCGTTTACAATTACTTCCCCTTTTGAATCAATAAAGAACTCAACAGCAAGCAGACCTTCCATATTCAGCAATTCTATGATTTCGCTGGCATAATTAACCGCTTTTTCCGATTGTTCAACTGTAATAGACGAGGGACAAATTAATTTATCTACCAGATTCGCCCGGGGGTCAAAAAGCATTTCGACAATAGGAAAACATTTAATTTCGCCCTTTCTGTTTCGTGCTGCGATTGCTGAAATTTCCTTTACTATCTCTACTTTTTCTTCAATTACTGATGCCCCTGAAAGCAATTTTATTAAATCGCTTTTATCGGTTATAACTGCTACTCCACGCCCGTCGTATCCGCCCTTCCTTAATTTTTGTACAAAAGGGAAATTAATTCCCCCTTTTTCAATACCATTCCGAATGGCTGTTTCCGATTCATAAATTTTAAAGCCGGAAGTTGGAATTCCATTCCTTTCATAAAACGCTTTCTGCAAGCCTTTGTCTTGTATTAACTCTAATATTTCAGGGTCGGGAACAATTTTGTGGCCTTCTGATTTAAGTTTTTTTAGGGCTTCAATATTAACATTCTCTATTTCAAATGTTAACACATCGGCTAGTTTTCCAAATTGGTAAACAGATTCAAAATCAAGGTTGTTTCCTTTAATGAAATGCGAGGCAATTTTCCCTGCCGGACAATTCTCATCGTTGTCCAAAACATAAGTTATTATGTCCCACTTGCTGGCTTCCTGAATAAGCATTTTCCCAAGTTGTCCACCTGCTATAATTCCTAGTTTCAAATTTGATGTTACCAATCTTTCCATGCAGTATCTTTCTTAATGATGCTGTGTAACGGTTGATGAACTTGAATATACTCAAGTCACCCAACATTACGCAAAAACTGTATGTTCCCTGCATAGCTTAACCTGATTATCGGGATAACATGCGGCGCAAATTTGCTGTAAGTTGTTGAAAAAGCTCAAAAATACAAATTTATATAAGCGGATTGTAAAAGGTGCGCAAATTACGAAGGGTGAACATAACAACTGGGCTTAATCGCTCACCTGCTTCCTCTTCATTATGTGAAATATTATTCTTTTGTCTAAGACCCTGCAAATGGTGTCCCGAATATTCCAACCGCTAATTCGGCCCAAACAAGAAATAAGGCAAATAAAATTGCACTCAGGATAATTGATAAATGTTTCATGACTACTATTTAGTTTTATGCCTGTCGTTTTGTTTTAATGCCACCCAACTCGTATAGACCAAATCTTGGTGTATAATCGTACCTTTTGGTAAACTTAATTTTCTGCGATAATATACCAAAAAACAAATTCGACCAACCCTCCAGTAAAACATTCAAATTTTCCCCTCTCCCAAATTTCCCTAACTTTGCACCACGATCATTTATCCATTAACCATAAATTCTCAATTATGAAAAACCGCGACAAAAGCATCGAACTGCTCAACAAAGCCGTAGCCGACGAACTGGCTGCCGTGCACCAATACATGTATTTTCACTTTCATTGCGACGATCAGGGCTACGACCTCCTGGCCAACCTTTTCAAAAGAACCGCCATCCAGGAAATGCTGCATGTGGAGCAACTGGCCGAACGCATCCTTTTCCTGAAAGGAGATGTGGAAATGGTAATAGCCCATCCCACAAAGAAAATCCAGGATGTTAAGGAAATGCTGCAACTGGCCTCTGATATGGAAACCGGTAGCGCCAACGACTATAACGATTGGGCCAATGTTTGCGCACAGAATGCCGACTCAGTAACCAAAAAATTGTTTGAAGCCCTTGTAGCCGACGAAGAACGCCATTTTGATCAGTATGATGTGGAAATGGACAACCTCAAAAAATTTGGCGACAATTACCTGGCGCTGCAATCCATTGAGCGCAGCAAAACTGTGGGCATGGGCGGCGCACCGGCTTAATTAAACGAACAAACCCCAGATCCACTTCAGTATTCCCCAGGCGGCTTTCAGGAGCCACCAGATAATCATCGCGGCAAATGCTATAACGACGATGATGATGCGTATGATCCAGAGCGTAGCCCACATCAGTAAGGTGAGCAGGATCGTTATGCCGGTGGCGTTCAATAAACCAAGCATCACCAATAAAATTCCTGAAAGTAATGCTGTTAGTGCGAACCCGGCCAGGAAACGCGTGAGCACACCGGGAATGATGATAACGGGTTTATGAAATAATTTCTGTATAACTTTCACAGCCCACACACTCAAGGCTATAAATGCCAGGGTTTGGGTCCAGGCATGATATTTATACAGGAAGTTGCCGGGACGGTTGATGAAAGCGGCATAATCAAAAACATAGTTTACATCCTTAAAGTAAGTATAGGCCACAAACCCTCCGAAGAACGCCATGAGAATGGCGGCCAGCATGGTGCCGAAGTAGAATGGCGATTTCATTTTTTCCTTCACCTGCTCAAGTGCTTCATTCACCTTTTCCCGGATCTCAAAAGTGCCTATTTTGGCGGCTTTTTCAAGCAGGCGTTTAGCGCTGTAGTAGGAATATGAACGGCCTGCCTTCGTGCCTTTTTGCCAATAGCTGAACGAAATCTCATAAATAGGGCTGAGACCGGGCACAATTTCATGTGTGCTGCCATGAAACAGCATCACATAATCTTTACCCTGGAAACGGTATTTCAGTTCCCATGTGTCAATACATTCCACATCAAGTTGCTGAAATGCCAGTGTGTGAACCTTGCTTACCTCCTTATGCGACGCGGCAATGTATTCGTCAACAAAAGGGTTCAGATGATTGCCTTTGGGAAGTTGGCCTTTTTGCAGTTTCTCCTCCCGCGGGTTCAGCAGATCATACGATTCGTAATTTGTATATTCTTCGAGGAATTGGGGGAAATTGTCAAAAACCTCACCGTGAATGACGCATGTTGCTTTATCAGTGTAATTAAGATCACGTTTCACATAAAAATGGTGCATGAGTTTTTTGTGACCCTGGCAGTCGGGGCAGGTATTGCGGCCGCTGCCACTGCACCTTGGGCAAGTAATAATTCCCCGCCCGCTGCATCTTGAGCAGGTCACCTGGCCACTTCCTGAACAGGTGCCACAGGTTATTTTGCCGGTTCCACGACAATTGCTGCAGGATTCAGTTTGAGTGGTGGTAGTAGGTTCACTGCGATAATGCCCCTCTCGACCTTTGCCATATAATGGGCTGTCAGAGGTGGCTGGGACCCAAACCTGTCGTGAGCCGCTTACTTGCCGGGTTATTGTTCCTCTGCCATTGCAGGAGTTGCAGCGATGGTTTCCACTACCGCTGCAACTGCCGCATTTTTTCTTGCCGGCGCCGCTGCAATTGGGGCAAGTTACAGTGGTTTTTCCGTTGCACTGTGCGCATGTGATCCAGCCTTTGGCGGCGCAACGGCCGCAATCAGCCACATGTTGCGATCCGTTCACATAATAATTGGTACTGTTGTCTTCAAATTCTTCAATATCAACCAATTCAATGTCCCAGGCATTGAAATCGCTGAGTTTATGGTAAGTCCGTGGCGGAATTTTCTGGTTGGTATAAGGTTCAAAACCTTCATATTTGCCCCGTTCCTCGTATTGGCTCCGCAGCCTGATGGGGTAAGCCGGCTTGTACCAGATATCTGTAATTTCAATCTGGTCGCCGAGGTTTTTCAGATTGTGGTGAGGGATGGAAGCAGCCCATTCGTTGATTTTTTTCCTGAATGACGCTTCGAGTTTTTTATCGCCTTTAACCTGCTGTTCGTATATATAGTTTTCCATGATGTTGCTGTTAATTTATTATCAAACAAATGATTCACTTATCCCTGAGGCGATCAGCTTTTATCTTCATCATCTTCATCTGTTTCTTCATCCACTTCTTCTTCCTCATCATCCCCGTCATCCGGATCAGATTCATTTCCGGCATTCGGGTCGTTTTCCGGTTTGACAACTACGGGCAATTTGGGTCGGCGAATAAACGCTTTGACAAAATACGGGATCATGATAAGTAATAGGATCGCAAGAAAAATGGGCGATAATAACGACATGGCCAACTGTGAATCCTGCACTGACAGCTTAACCAGGTTTTTCGCACGGTACCAGGTTCGGTTCGGAAAGCTTGCAGTGCCTTCTTCTGTGAGCAGGATGCTGTCAGCAATTTGCCTGTTCAAGCTATAGGCTTCGCGGCTCTTTTTCAAGCCAAAGCCTTCAAGTGTTTTTAAAAGGGGAGAACTGAGTAACGAATCTTTTGGGAACGCTACTTCAAGGGTTGTTTTCCTTGTTTTGAGGGCTTCATTTGGAGCCTCATCTTCAGCCCGGACTAAAAATGCCAGGGCACAAAGAATGGACAGGATCAGTAATGTTTTCTTCATCTGATGGGTAGTGTTTGTTTTCGTAGATCAAAGTATTGCAGAACATAGCAATTTATTTCGGGTTTTATCCAGCAGCATTCAGGAGTAGCTGAATCAAAACAGAGATGGGGATTTTCGTGCTGTAAAAATATGGCTTTCTGCAATACAGAAATTAAGAATCATTTTAAATTATGCTGTCAAAATAATAAAACTTACAGGGCAGTAAATCACGTAACAAGGTTGTTTTTGTGGTGAAAAGGTAATTGCTTTGTAAATCATAACTTTGTCACATAAACGAAACTGAAATGCGAATTAAATTAGAGGCTGAAATCGTGAAAACCCTCAATCTTATTGCCGAATACAAGGAGATGAGCAAGCCGGTGGCGCCCGATGATGCCATTGGCCGGGTTTCGCGCATGGATGCAATCAACAACAGAAGTGTTACGGAATCTGCCTTGCGCAAGGCTGAAGAAAAGCTCAGGGCGCTCGACCAGGTGCTAGCCAAAGTTGGAACTGAGGATTTTGGCCGTTGTGTAAAATGCCGCCGCGAAATACCACTGGGAAGGATCATGTTCAGGCCCGAAAGTCTTTATTGTGTAAATTGCGCTTAGTGAAACGTAAGGAAATCAGGAAAACGATAAAAGCCGGAAGTGGAAAGAAATCGCAGTCCGGATTCAGTTGGAACAGGGAGTACTGGCTCTTGCTGGCAATTCTTGTGCTCACATTTTTGATTTATTCTCCTGGTCTGAACCAAAGCTTTCTTTACGGCTGGGACGATGGCGAATACATTGACCATTCCAAGGTTCAGACTCTCAGCAGCGAAAATATAGGAAATTACTTCAGTACTTTTTACCTGGGCATGTACCAGCCCATTCCGGTACTGGCGTTTGCGGTGAATTATCACTTTTCCACCAACAATCCATTGCTTTATAAGCTTTTCAACCTGATGATTCACTTGCTGAACGTGCTGCTGGTTTATTTGTTTATCAGAAAACTCACCGGTAATGGCTATGCCGGCTTGCTCGCGGCTTTGCTGCTGGCCATTCATCCTATGAATGTGGAAAGCATCGCCTGGCTGTCGGCGCGTAGTACAGGATTGTTTACACTCTTCTATCTGTTGGCTTTGCTGGCTTATCTGCGTTATTTACAACACGGCTATCAGTTCAAACATCTTGGGATTACGTTTCTGTTTTTTCTCCTGGCCTTGTTCTCCAAATCCATGGCTGCAACTTTGCCTATGGTGTTGTTTGTTATGGATGCCTGGCATCACAGGCGGTTCGCTAAAATAATGGTTTTTGAAAAGCTTCCATTCTTCGCCCTTTCCATTGTTTTTGGTCTGATCTCAATTCGGGCGGCGGCGAGTTTCGGGCATATTGAAGTATTGGAAGCTGGTTATAATTTGCTGGATCGGATTTTTCTACTGAGTTATGGCGTAGCATTTTACCTCGTGAAACTGTGTTTTCCTTTGAACCTTTCGGCTATATACGCTTACCCGGAAAAAACCGCAGGTTGGTTGCCTGTTGAATATTATCTGAGCTTCGTCTTGCTTTTGTTCATTGCGATTGGAATTTACCGTTTGCGCAAATATCGTCGTGAAACATTTCTCGGTTTCGCATTCTTTATACTTTCGATCTCTATGGTGCTTCCATTGTTCTGGTCGCGCTTGTTCATTGTTGCCGAGCGCTATGTTTACTTGCCTTACATTGGTTTATTTGTGACAGCAGGAATCTGGCTGAAGGCGTTACTCGATGGCGAAATCAAAGTTCCTTCGTCTACCCGAAACTGGATTTTGGGCATTACTGTAACATGGATTCTGGTTTTTAGTATTTCCGCTTTTGTGCGAACCCAGGTTTGGCAAAATACACGCATGCTGATGGAAGATGTAATTGACAAAAAACGCTCCCCTGCTGATCAGGCTTTCGGTTGGTTTTTCCTGGGCAATGTCAGCGACCGCGAGGGAAACATTCAACAAGCGATCAAGGATTACAGCCGGGCGCTTGATCACAATCCAAAACACATTCAAGCCCTCAACAACCGAGGCATCATGAAAGGAAATGTTGGAGATTTCAATAGCAGCCTGATGGATTTTTCAACTGCCATCCGCCTCAAACCCGATTATGCTGAAGCATGGTATAACCGCGGGATTGTAAGATACCAAACGGGTCAAAGTGAAGAGGCATGCAAAGACTGGCAACAGGCGGTTAAATTGGGATTCAGACAGGCAGAGACGGTTTTGAATGAATATTGTAAATGATTAAAATTCAAATTTTTAGATTCCAGATTCAAAATTTCAGATTCAAGATTCCGGGTTATTACTTCAACTTCATTCATGTAAGACTCTTCCTTTTCCAATCTGCGTAATATGAAATAGTTATGAACAATTTTCCCCAAATTAAAAGTCCAACACTACTGCTTGACCGGCAAAAATGTCAGCGTAATATTCAACGGATGGTTGCGAAGGCAAAGGATCATGGCTTGCTTTTTCGGCCACATTTTAAAACCCACCAATCGGCTGCAATTGGCGAGTGGTTCAAAGAGCATGGAGTGAAGAACATCACGGTTTCATCAGTGAGCATGGCATGGTATTTTGCAGATCATGGCTGGGATGATATCACCATTGCCTTTCCTGTGAACCTCAGGGAAATGGATGAAATCAACAGCCTGGCGAAGAGGATCAATCTGAACCTGCTGCTCGATTCACAGGAAGGAGCTTTGCGTTTGCAAATAGAACTAAAAGCAGAAACCGGAGTTTTCATAGAAATCGACACCGGCTCAAAACGAAGCGGAATTGAAGCAAACGAGCTGCAAGAAATTGAAAGAATTATTGGAATCCTCAGCAAATCATCCAGTACCCGTTTTATGGGTTTTTTAACCCACGCCGGGCATACTTACCGGGCAAAAGACAAGGCGGAGGTTCGTGAATTTCATCAGGAATCTTTGAGGCAGATGAAAAATCTTAAAGAGCATTTCGCAGCTTGCAAACCGATAATTTCCATCGGTGATACACCATCCTGCAGCCTGGCAGAAGATTTTTCCGGAGCCGACGAAATCCGGCCGGGAAACTTTGTGTTTTATGATTTGATGCAGGCAGGCATCGGTAGCTGTACACCGGAAGATATTGCTCTGGCAACTGTTTGTCCAATAGTTGCAAAGCATCCGCATCGCTCTGAATTGGTGATTTATGGTGGTGCTATTCACCTTAGCAAAGATTTCCTCAGGCTATCTAACGGCTCTATTACTTTTGGCCGGGTCGCAAAATTGAATAAAACAAACTGGGAAATTCTTCCTGAAGGAAATGAAGTTGTCTCCGTTTCGCAGGAACATGGGATCGTTAAACTTCAATCAAGATTCCTTGATGAATTTTCCATCGGCGAATTGATTACAATAATCCCCGTTCATTCTTGCCTCACAGCCCATCAGTTAAAGCGGTATCAGACTTTTGAGGGCGATGTTTTGTAGTTAACAGTAGCAGTGGCAGCGGTAGTCAACTCCATTCCAAGTGTCATCGAAATCTCCAAAAGTGCGAGTCCCCCTTTTTTAAAAGGGGGTTAGGGGGATTTGAATGCGGATAGCTGGCGTATCAGATTTTTGGAAAAGCGATATAAATGAAAATCAATCCCCCTACCCCCTTCTCCAAGGGGGATGTGCCCTTAGTCAACTTTATTGCTTCACTACAACACAGCATCACTGTATCACAGCATCACAGCATCACAGCATCACCGTATCACAGAAGCAATATCCTTACCTTTGCATCCATTGAAACATACACTGATTTGCAATGGAAAAGAAAATCATCATAGAATTCCTAAAGAAAATTGAACTGTATCGCGGGCTCGAACCGACGGAATTTGAAATACTTGCCGATAATATTATCATTCGCGACTTTTCGCCCAAAGGCATGTTGTTTACCGAGAATAGTCCCCGTGAATGCATTTTCATGATCTACGACGGAGAAGTGGAATTATTTAAAAAAGCCCCCACCGGCGCTGAGGTTGTACTTTCTATTTTTGGCCGTCTCGATTTCCTGGGTGAAGGTTCGCTTACAGATGACTCGCCACATTCTACTTCGGCCCGTGCGAAAATTCAAACCAAGGTTTTCTGCCTGCATAAAGATTTCTTTGCCACACATGGCCCTATTGCTCTGAAGATATTTTCGAACATAGCCAGGGTAATATCCCGGCGCATGAGGCAAACCAATGCAAAAGCCATCAGTTCATCAGCACAGTACGAATCGGGTCGCACCAGGCTTGAACATGATTTACTTGGCGAAAGATCTGTTCCGTTTGAGTATTATTACGGCATTCAAACGCTACGGGCGCTTGAGAACTTTAATATCACCGGTGTTACGCTGAACTTTTATCCTGTGCTGGTTGAATCGCTGGCCATGGTGAAAATGGCTGCAGCCAAGGCTAATTACGACCTGGGTCTGCTTTCCCGCTCGCTGTCCGATGCCATTACCAGGGCTTGCAATGAGATCATTAACGGCAAATATATTTATCACTTTGTGGTTGACATGATGCAGGGCGGGGCAGGTACTTCTACGAATATGAACGCAAACGAAGTAATTGCGAACCGCGCACTCGAAATTCTTGGCCACGAAAAAGGGCAGTACCAGTATTGCCATCCCAACAATCATGTGAACCTATCGCAATCCACCAACGATGCCTATCCTACTGCTATCAAGATTGCATTGATGCGTAGCAACGAACGCCTTGTTCTGGTTCTGAAAGAACTCCATCAAGCCTTCAGATATAAGGCAGAGGAATTTGCCCATGTAATTAAAATGGGTCGCACCCAGTTGCAGGACGCTGTGCCAATGACGCTAGGACAAAGTTTTGAAGCCTACGCCGTTACACTTGAAGAAGAGGTGGAAAGGCTCAACGAAAATGCCCGCCTTTTTCTTGAAGTGAATATGGGTGGAACAGCCATCGGAACCGGCATCAATGCCGAGCCAGGTTATAGTGAAAGGGTGATCCAGCATTTACGCCGGGTTACAGGACTAAATATGGTTTTGGCTTCGAACCTTGTTGAAGCGACCCAGGATACAGGCGCTTTTGTGATGTATTCTTCAGCTGTAAAAAGGCTTGCCGTTAAACTCTCAAAAATATGTAACGACCTGAGACTGCTATCATCCGGCCCTCGCGCTGGCTTTAATGAAATCAATCTGCCGCCCATGCAGCCCGGCAGTACCATTATGCCAGGAAAAGTTAATCCGGTAATCCCCGAGGTTGTGAACCAAATTGCATTCAAAGTAATTGGCAATGATCTTACCGTAACAATGGCTGCCGAAGCCGGTCAATTAGAACTAAATGTTATGGAACCGGTGATTGTGTTCAGTTTGTTTGAATCTATTGAGATGTTGAAAAATGGCATGGAAACCCTCAACCACCGCTGCATTAAAGGGATCACAGCCAATGAAAAACATTGCCGCGAAATGGTCGAAAACAGTATTGGACTTGTCACAGCACTGAATCCTTACATCGGGTATGAGGCTTCCAGCATTGTTGCAGCTGAGGCCCTGCAAACGGGGCGGAGTGTGTATGAGCTTGTGCTTGAGAAGAAACTCATGACAAAAAAACAACTTGAACAAGTGCTGTTGCCTGAAAATATGATCACACCAAAGGTAATGGGGTTTAGGAAGTAATTGAAGACCCAAGAGACAAGGAGACAAGGAGACAAGGAGACAAGGGGACGAAGAGACGAGGGACGAAGGGATAAGGAACCCGGAACGTCGAACGCCAAACGTCGAACTTGTAACTTTGAACTTTGAACCTTGAACCCGGAACAGGATTCTAGATTTCTGTGTCGGGTTTGAACACAATGCCAGTGTGTTTTCTTCCATCAATCTTTACCGCCAACTCTTTTTTGAACCTTACATGACGTAAATACTCGTTTTCAAAAACAGCCGGATGTTTGGAAAGGAATTCCACATCGTAATAACCATCTTTGATGTAAGGGTTAATTGTAAAATAACCCACACGGAAGGAGGTGAGATTATGGAAAAAATGTGTGCCCTGGCTAGGGTCAATACGATAATTTTCAAGCCCGGATTCTACGATTACACGGGCATTTGAAATCTGTGGCCATTTTACGGGGATGCCAAGCCAGGGATCGCTTGAACCCCAGCGGCCGGGTGCTATCAGGATGTAAAAGCGTTTTTCGCTGATCATCTTTTCGTTCAGATTCCCGATCATCACGGCAACATCCTGGTTTTTTGCAGCATTGAACGATTCTGGTTTTATGTACACCACATCATAAAGTCCTTTAATGGTTCCGTTTCCCATTGCGCTACTTGAAAATAGCAAGGTTTCCTCGTAAGGTGTTTCTTCCAGATTGATTTCTACAACTTCCTTGTTTTCTACTATAGGGCGGATTTGCAATAGGTTAAAAATCTTTGGCTGCCCTTTGGGTTTGTCAAGGTTCACGGCAAACTCAATTTCTACGTGCTTGTTCATGGCGCGGTGCCCCATATCCAGTGCTTCGCTGATAATCTTCGCAAGCGGGAAAATATCATGGTTCAGAATATTGCTAAATGTAACAATGCGTTTGCCTTCCTCAAACATGCCATCGCGCAACTGGTTTGATTGCAGATCGAAGGTGGAAGCAACAAAGCGGAGCGCGCTGTGCTTCTCGGCTTCTATGATCCGGTTCTTCAATATGTTAACGCCATCGTCAATGCTGGGGTAAAAACTTTTGGGTTGCAGGTCGAGGGCGTAGAAGCTGCGCTGGCTTTCCTTCAGCGCCATTTCAGGCGAGCTTAGTTGAAGTACTTTTCGCGGGTATTTGGGTGAGAACCTAAGTGTAAGTCCGCCATCCACAATGTATTTCCCAAGCCCAAAAGCAATATTAGCGATCCCATCATCAGGCTTTTCAGGTGGAATAGGGTAGAAGTTAACTGAACGTGCTACTCCTGAAATAGTCGGGTAGAACATGCCATTGTATTCCTCACCGCAAACTTCCTGGAGAACGATGGCCATCTTCTCTTCGTCAATCACGTTCAGCGTTGCGCTCATATAAGCCTTGCTGTCTTTGAAAAATGCAGAAGCATACACACTCTTTATTGCATTGGTGATCATCTCTATCATCAGCCTTTCATCGTTCTGTATATTGGGAACCATATAAGTGCTGTAAATACCTGCAAACGGTTGATAGTAAGAATCTTCAAGCAGACTCGATGAGCGGATCGCAATAGGATTCTTTATTACCGAAATAAAAGTGTACAAATCTTCATGGATCCGGAACGGCAGCCTTGCATTGATGAAATGGTTCAGAATCTCTTCATCCGGAATATCGGAAAGAGCGATTTTATGCAGCCGGTTTTCTTCCATGAACTCATCAAAAACATCCGTACACAGCACCACGGTTCGTGGAATAGTGATAAGTACATCAGAATAATCAGCGAAGGCATGATTTTGCTTGATCAGGTTGTCGAGAAAAGCAAGGCCGCGGGCTTTGCCACCAATAGATCCATCGCCGATACGAGTGAAATTAAGGTATTCATCAAAGCTTTCGCGGTTGAATTTGGCTATGATCCCACGCGATTTATTCAAGCGGTATAGCGCTATTGCATCAAAAATAAACCTGCGCACTTCATCGAGGTCATTGAAATCTTCGGGCCTGAGTTCCCTGAAAAGCTCGGCAAGCGCAAACAACGCCCGCGCCCGGAGCCATTTTGAGAAATGATTGCGGTAAATATGGTAGGCAAGCGACTTGTCGGGGATCTCAAAAACCTTTTGCTGCAATGCTTTCAGGTCAGCTGCACGTGTGAATTCTTCGTGGGTTTCGGGATCTTTAAAAACGAAATCACCAAAAGCAAAAAACTCAATGATAAAGTTTTTCAACTCAAGCGAAAGTGTTTTGGAGTGCTTGTGAATAAATCCAATACGCATTTCCTTGGAATACTGCTGATTTTCAAGATCAGAGGATTGCAGCAGCATTGGCATAAACTCATCATCGCGCTTCACTTTCTCAAAAAGTTTGATGCCGGCATGCTTATCGAGAACACCATTGCGCCGGTAGCTCATGTCGGAAATGATGCCCAGCAGGTTGTGTTTATATTTTTCGTAAAATCCAATGGCTTCCTCGTAGTTGGTGGCCAATAATATTTTTGGCCGGCCTCGCATGCGTAGCATCATCTGGTGTTCGTTCAGACCTTCGGTCATAAAAGCCTTGCTCTGCTTAAATATGATTTTGTACATCAGTGGAAGGTACACCGAATAAAATCTGATAGAGTCCTCAACAAGCAAAATTGCCTGCACGCCAACTTCGTTGATATCGTGTTCGGCATTCCGTTTATCCTCAATTAGTTTTATGATTGCCAGCAATATGTCTGAATTGCCCAGCCAGGAAAAGATGTAATCTATTACGCTCAGGTCTTCTTCGCTTACTTTCAAGGAAACTTCGCGTGAGAATGCAGTAAGAACTACGATAGGGATATTCGTGTATTCTTTTTTTATTTTTTTTGCGAGGTCGAAGGTGTCTTCACCTTCGTCGCTGAGCATGGTAATGATAAGGTCAATATTTTCTTCCTGCAGTGTTTGAAAGGCTTGGTCGCTTGAGTTGACAATAAAAAACTGTGGCGGGTAACGGAGACTCAGCGATACGTATTCGATGAATATTTGCTCATCTATTCGGCCATCGCCTTCCAGTATGAAAGTGTCATAATCACTTGCAATGAGCAAAACATGATAAATACGTCTTTTCATGAGGCCAATAAATGCAGTATCCTTAAAATGATACTTCTCTGCCATGAGTCTCTTGGTCTTATCCATATAATTGTCTTTGATGAGTACAAACCTAACTGAAAATCTGGAGAAACAAAGCAGGTCGGGCATATTTTTTGTATCTTTGCCGCACTAATACCCTAAGGGGCTGACCGGTTTTGACAGCAAGGAAGTGGTATTGTAAGCATGCCGGGTGTTGTGTGTTAACCCGTAATAACAATGCTCACGCCACAATAAATGGCAACGATTACGATTACGCGTTAGCCGCTTAGTCAGGACGATTAAGCCGCTTTCTGCTTCCCGCGAAACCTTTCTGGACGGTGTTGCGGCAGAAGCATCGAAAATGTCTGGATAGAAAAAGTTTTGTTCCGCGGCTTTTTTGAAATAACAGGGACTAAGGTTGAAGTAGGTTGGCTTTTCGCCAGCTTCATCCCGACAAAATAAGAAAAGCTAAGCATGTAGAAAGCATTATTGCTGCTTGTTTGGACCAGGGTTCGACTCCCTGCAGCTCCACCTTCGCCCGCCGAAGCTTTAGCGTAGGCGGGCTTCGCCTTGCAACATGTTCTTTTTAATCGAATTCCGAACGGGCTACGGCGGACGCTGTCCACGAATACATTGAAAGATGTGGTACGTTTACATTTTACGATGTTCTGATGGTAAATTATATACCGGTTGCACATCCAATCTTGAAGAGAGACTTGAAAGGCATAGAAATGGCTACGTTAGCTTTACAAAAAGCCGTTTACCAGTCACTCTTCTAACTTTCATAGCTTTTACAGATAAATACAAAGCCTTTGAATTTGAAATATACCTGAAATCAGGTTCTGGGAGGGCTTTTGCAGCAAAAAGGCTGACATAGCTTATGAGTCATTAATTCTATTTTAGTACAGTTGCAATGATTTCCTCAGTTCTGCTCAGAAGCCATTGGCCTGATAAACTCGCCGGAAAAATAACTGCCCCCTTTTATGACTTCACTGATTGCAGGAATAAGTTCATCGGCTGCTCTTCCTTTGGTAATATAACCCGATGCGCCTGATTTTATAGCGCTTACTGCATATTGATCCTCGGGGTAAATACTAATTATTATAACCAGAATCTCAGGCTTGATTATTTTAATTTCCTTCAACAATTCAAGACCGCTTTTTCCTGGTAATGAGATGTCGAGAAGGATGAGATGATAATCGCGGGCATGGATTCTCTCAAAAAGCTCCGTTCCGTTTTCTGCCTCATCAATAATGCCTATTTCAGCAGATTCCTCCAGAATTTGTCTTAATCCTTGCCTTACTATCCAATGGTCATCAGTAATCAGTACGTTTAACATGTCAGTTTGTTTTGTCTCAAGCACAAGCTTCGTAGAACCTTCTGCAGTAAGGATCGTCGAGTATCCTTCGCTTAAGTTCTTCCTTGAATGCGTATTTACGGGTTTTTGCATAACTCTCGCTTTTATAGCCCATGATGGTGGATATTTCTTTGAACGAATAGTTTTCCATGTAAAGTTTTAATAGCTTGCGGGCGTCCTCTTTTAAACAAAGCAAATGCTGCTGGAAGAGACTGTATTTTTCAACGTCTTCTTCATATAAATCAACTGCATATTCTACAGGGGATTCGACCGGTTTTGGCAAATCCAGGGCAATACAACTTGCTTTGCGTTTCTGTTCCAGGTTTTTCATACACAAGCGTTTGCAGATCGAATACAAATATGTTTTAAAGGTGCAGAAAAGAACCAACTCATCTTTTTTAACCTTGTTGTAAATTATAATCATGGCATCCTGGAAAATATCCTGAGCATCTTCATGACTTCCGGAGAATTTTGATACCAGGTCCTGTATCATTGGGTAGCATTGCTGGTATATGTACTCAAGCGATTTATTTTCTCTCTGTTTGATTCCATCAAGGAGGTCCTGATCCGTAAAATTCGTTTTTCCCCTGCGATCCGAGGTGTTTCCCATTAACTTCCTGTCTTTGACATCAGTGTTAGGTTCTTGATTTATAATAGTAGAGGTGCTCATGATTTGTTATTTTAATTAGGGTTTTTTCAGTAATTAATCATGCACAAGAATACTACACAAGTTAAAGCTGGGTTGTAGGGGAATTGATAAAAAGAGTGTAGGAAATTTTCCTACAAAAAAAGGGAAGCTGCAAGAGAGATTTTGCCTGAATCATTCCTAATGCAGTGGCTCAAGGATGAGTTTGCAGTTGGCATCCCGATAGCTATCGGGAGGCAGTCGGCAGTAGCAGGAGGCAGTGGCAGTATGCAGTAGCAGTCAACCGCAGAGCAACTGAATGACAATTGAATGACAACCGTTTGACCATGAATTACCATCGAATGACAACTCTAAACATCCTAAACCCTAAACACTCTAAACTTTCCTGGCGCCTTCGTGGCTTAGCGGGATGTTTTTGAATAAAACAGGCTTAATCAACCAGGCCATTTTTAATGGCATAACGGATAATTTCGGTATTGCTGGCCAGGTTCATTTTTCCGAGTAGGCGCTCACGATAGGTACTAACGGTTTTCTGACTTATTGCCATAGATTCGGCAATTTCTTTAGGACTTTTGCCTTGCGCAATAAGGCACATCACTTCCATTTCCCTATCCGAAAGGTTTTCATGGAGTGGTTTATCTGCATTCGTATCAAATTCAAAAGCCATACGTTCAGCCAGTGATTGGGTGATGTATTTTCCGCCCCTGGCTGCTTTTAGTATCGCGGTGATGAGTTCCTCGGGCGCACTTGACTTGGTAAGATATCCCGACGCACCAGTTTTTATAGCTCTTACGGCATATTGCTCTTCAGGATAAATACTAAGCATGAGCACTGCAATGCCTGGTTTTATTCTCTTAATATCCTTAAGTAGATCTAGCCCGCTACGGCCTGGCATAGAGATATCGAGCAAGGCTACTCTGTAATCTCTTTTCAGTATTTTATTCAGGCATTCACTGCCATCGGAGGCTTCGTCAATAAAATCAATTTCTTTACAGGTTTCAAGGATTTGCTTGATTCCTTGTCTTACCACCGGGTGGTCATCGGTAATTAGTACGCTGATCATTTCTTGTGATTATTAACAGGTAAATCAATGACCAATTTTGTTCCTTTTCCTGCTTCTCCTGAAATCACAAATTTCCCGCCCCATGATGCGACCCTTTCCTTCATCCCTAGCAAGCCGAAGGAGCGGGGTTTTTCAATCTCTTTTTTTGTGATCCCAATGCCATTGTCGCTAATTTCAATGTGAATTGTTCCGTTATTCTGTTCGAGCCTTATTGAAACCATGCTTGCCTTTGCATGCCTTACAACATTTGTTAAAGCTTCCTGCACGACCCGGTAAATTAAAATAGATAATTTCGGATCAAGCTCAAGTTCTTCAGGGATAATGTTTGAAACAACCCGAATGCCGGTATTGTTTTCGAACTCACTAAAATGCCAACGCAAAGCTGCAGCCAGGCCAAGGTTGTCAAGCGTACTCGGCCTTAATCCTACCGAAATTTTCCTTACCGTGTTGATTGTATCGTCAAGCAGGTTTTTCATGGATCCAATTTTTGCGGTTAAACTGGGCAAATCTTTAGTAAGGTTTTTATTTAGCCACGATAAATCCATGAGCAATGCTGTTAGCTTTTGGCCAAGATCATCATGAAGGTCAAGTGCAATTCTCTTGCGTTCATCTTCCCTTACATCTTCGAGGTGACTGGTTAATTCTGTAAGCTCTTCATGCGACTGCTTCAATGATTGGTTTATACGGTCAAGTTCAAGTGTACTTTCTTCGAGTTTGAGCTGGTTCTCACGAATTTCATTTTTCTGGTTAAATAGTTCCAGAAATACTTTTACCTTGCTAAGCAATATATGACGCTGAAAGGGTTTGGTAATAAAATCAACGGCTCCCACTTCGTAACATTTTTCAAGCACCTCGTTATCCGCAAATGCGGTGACAAAAATTATTGGTATCATACCACGGTCGTGATTGCTTTGAAGGTGGCCGGCCAGTTCAATGCCATCCATCCCAGGCATTTTCACATCAACAAGCGCCATAAATAGCTCTTTGTTCTCCGTTTTCCTTAGGGCTTCGTATCCTGAGTTGGCAAGGATCATTGTAACACCCAGAGGTTTTATGATGTGCTCAAGGAGTGTAAGGTTTTCACTTAGATCGTCAACCAGAAGTATGGAGGGTTTGTTTTTGTTTTCCATAAGCTTAATCATAGGTGGTTGCAACTTTTATTAATAACGTTTTCAACTCAGATGCTTATTAATGATATAAAGAAGATCGTCTTTTCCGAAAGGTTTGGCAATATAATCGTCGCAACCAGCTTCCAAAGCTTTGTCAATATCACCTTCAAAAGCATAGGCAGTAATGGCAATAACCGGAAGTTCCGGATTTTGCTGTTTTATGAGCCGGGTCGCATCGAGGCCATTCATTACGGGCATTTTCACGTCCATGAGCACAAGGTTAATGTCTGTGTTTTTTGTGACGGCATCAACCGCTTTTTCACCGTCGTCAACATGGATAATCTTGAAATTTTCCGGTTGCAGGAATATTTTCAGTAAAACAAAATTACTGTATTCATCTTCGGCAAGCAGTATGGTTCTCAATCCTTGTTTTGTAACTGCATCAATGGCCGGAATGCTTTGTTTTTTTGAGTTTAACGGGGCAATTATCGGTTTGTAAGGTACAGTAAAATAAAATTTTGAACCCTTTTGCGGTTCGGATTCAACCCAGATGCTGCCTCCAAGCAATTGAACATAAGCCCGGGAAATTGACAGCCCCAATCCGTTTCCACCATATTCACTAATATTGTTGTGATTTCCCTGTCTGAACCGGTCGAAAATCAATGACTGATATTCTTGTGAAATACCAATACCGCTATCCTCAACGCAGAAATGAAGAAAATTATCTACTAACCGGCAACTGAACTCCACAAACCCTGATTGTGTAAACTTGATAGCATTGCCTAATAAACTGGTTAATATTTGGGTGAGCTTTGTTCCGTCGCATATTATTGTTGATTCCCGTTCGCTTAATGAAGAGTGAAAGTTGAAATTTAGCTCCTTTACTTCAGCTTTCTGTTTCAGTTGTTCATAGATGTATTTCATTACCAGGCCCACATCGGTATGGCTTTCCCTGATTTTTTCCTGGCCGGCTTCAATGGTGGCAATATTGATGATATCGTCAATAATGGAGAGCAACTGAATACTGCTTTGATTGATTATGCGTGCATAAAATTCACGTTTCTCGTGTGTTGTATTGGGATTGTTCATCAAATCGGTAAAGCCAAGAATTCCGTTAAGTGGGGTTCTTATTTCGTGGCTAATGTTGTTTAAGAAGGCTGTTTTGAGCCTGTCGCTTTCCTCCGCTTGCTCTTTAGCCTTTTTAATCTCAGCTTCTGCACGTTTACGTTCGGTCACATCACGGCCAATCCCGACAATCGCCTTTATTTTTTTATCATTTCCTAGTATGGCTGTATCTGACCAGGCAATCCATCTCCACCCATGTATGGTTAATGCACGTTGTTCAACGTATGCCTGATGAGGAGGAGTGCGCAGGTCTTCCATTGCTTTGGCAGTAATTGCCCTGTCTTCCACATGAACCATCGGCATAAATTTCTTACCCATCAATTCTGTTTCAGATTTGCCGAATAGCTTACAATAGGATGGACTTACGAATAGAAAACGTCCTTGCGGATCAATTTTTACGATCAGGTCGTTTTGGTTGTTGATCAGTAAGCGGTATTTTTCTTCGCTTTCGCTCAGTCTTCTGGTGGCAATCTTCACCCTCATGCGCAAAAGCAGCATAAATGCAACTAAAAGCAGTGCAATACCACCCGATATGATCAATGCAATTTTGTATTTCCTGATAAAATAATTCCTGTCGTGAACCGCAAACCATTTCTCATAGAGCTCGTCGTAAACGCCGCTGACTTTCATCTGGTAAAGCCCCTGGTTCAGAATCCATATCAGTTCAATCCTATCAAGGTTTACAGCCATTGCATACTTTTGCGGATCAATATCAGAGGTTCTGATTTTTACGTTTCGAAGTTTATTTTCTTTCATTAGGTGTGAACCTTGAAAATTGCCTAAGAGCGCGGCGTCATGCTGTTCGTTTTCCAGTAAATGCAAGGCATCAAGCTGAGTTTTTACCACAATAATTTTATCTGTGAGGCCCGACTCCAGCAAATAATCGTGCATACGGTCACGGTTCTGCACGATTATCTCCTTATCCCGAAGTTCTTCCAGTGTTTTGAAAGATTTATTCTTGTGTGTGAATATACCATGGGTCATTACGCTGTGTGGGACGCCAAAATGCATTTTTTCAGCTCTTTGCGGTGATACCATCAGTCCTAACAGAAGATCAATTTTGCCAGTCTCCAGTTCTTCTCTGATCTGATCCCAGGGGCCTAGCTCAAGTTCGTAAGTAAGGCCCAGTTCCTTTGCAATTGCTTTAAAAAGATCAACATTGAATCCATCGGGTTCACCATTTTTATTTATAAACTCGTAAGGTGGGTAATAGTGGTCGCCCCTGACTATTATCGTTCTTTTTAGACTGGCTGAGGTGATGGCATCCTGTGCTGGCAATGATGTGCATAAAATCAATACCGGATTTGCCAGCAGAAGAAGAATCTTTAGTTTGTGCGTCATTCGCATAAAAATACTCTTGCCTTCAAATGGATCAGAAAACCCTGGCAGAAAATCATAATTACAAAACCTGGGATGCCATCAATATCATGTTCCTGATCATCGTATTAAACTATGTTCATAACTGTAAAATGTTAATTCAATAGATTTTGTTCTGTTAAATCAACCAAACGAGATGTATTGAAAACTAGTATTTAATCGCTCATGAAAGCAAAGATAGTGACAAAAGCACCAAATTGATAACAAACGTTTCTTAATAATGAAATGTTTAGGGTGGGGACTGCCTGAATTATATATTCAGACTATCAGGGTCAGAGCACTCTAATCTTCGGAGGCGCTTTCATTCTCTGTCAGTATAATCTTTATTCCTTCAAAATAATCACTCTGGGATTTTGCCATGACCTCGAATTCTATTACTGCTAATTGTTGTGCTCTCAGGAAGCCTAATTGGGCAGGGTCAACCCCGAGTGTATATTTGCCTGGCGGCAAATCCATGGCATAAAAACCACCATCACTAAAAGTACGGATGGTTAGTTCAAAATTGAATAGAACTTAAGATTTGACCGGCAAGGAGATTGAGAAAGTACTTCCTATACCTTCTTTGCTTTCTACACGAATAATGCCCCCATGTTTCTCAATAAATTCTTTGCAGATCAACAAACCTAGTCCGGTGCCTTTTTCTTTTTCAGTGCCGTGCATAGTAAAGTTTGATCCGATATTAAATAGCTTGTTGATGTTTTCTTTGCTGATGCCAATGCCGGTATCGGTTACTGAAATCCTGACTTCAGTATCAGTATTTTCAGCGGTAATGTAGACCGACCCACCTGCCGTTGTGAATTTGATTGCATTGGTCAGCAAATTGCGGAATACAGTTTTGAGCATGTTTTCATCACCATTTACAATCAGTTTGGCAGGAACCTGATTTACCAGATTGATGTTTTTCTTCCTGGCCTGATCACCAACCAGGATCAGTGAGTTGTTCAACGCATCACAAATAACAAGCGGTTTTGGGTTAAACGTGATGGTGCCTTGCTGCATCCTGGCCCAATCGAGCAGGTTTTCAAGCAGCTTTAATGTTTGGTTGGCCGATTCGTAAATGATTGAAGCATATGATTCAACCTCCTTGATTTCAAGGTTCACGGCTTCATGTTTAAGTATTTCGCTGAAACCGATAATGCTGTGAAACGGACTCTTGAGGTCGTGGGCAATCACTGAAAAGAATTTATCTTTTGTGGCATTGAGTTCACGCAAACGCTCTTCACTCTCTTTCAGCGCTTCTTCAGCAAGTTTCCTCGATGTGATATTCTGCATGCTTACAAAGACCTGTTCAGGATATTTTTCGCCCGGTCTGGTTAAAGGCATTGCATTTACAATCACCCAGTTGTATGTGTCGAGTGTGGGTAAATACACGCCAATTGTTTTATTGTAAACCGGAAGGCCTGTTTTTAAAGCAAGAACTGATGGGTGTTCATCAGGCGGCAGCGTCTGGTAATCTTCATTTATTAGTTTCCAGTACTTGTCGTAAGAGTTTTTTCCAATTAACTGGCTTCTGCTTAATCCTAATATTTTTAACGCTGCATCATTTGCCTCTGTAATCTGGCCGTCAACTCCCTGGTAAATAATACCCTGCGAAAGGCTTTCAAACAAGGTGCGATATTTAATTTCGCTGTCTTTGATTGCTTGCTCTGTTATGATTTTCTCAGTAATATCTCTTGAGAAAATCGCAACCTTATCGGTAGGTTCCTCATTGATAACAATTGGGCAAATAGTGTGCTCGCTCCACTTTCCATTGCTGTAATCTTTGCCATAAACCACTTTTCCGCAGGCAATTGCCTTATTCACCCATGCCTGTCGCTTTTTGGCAATATTGGCCGGTAAAATTTTAAAAATGTTTTTACCCAGGAGTTCTTCCCTGTTGCGACCCAGGTTTTTGGCATAGGCCTCATTTGAGTCAATCAAAGTGCCATTTTTATCAATCAGTAGCATAGCATCCTGGGTTGACTCCATGATGGCCCTAAGATGAACCTCGCTTTTTTTTAGCTCTTCCTCGGCTCTTTTGCGTGTCGTGATATTATGAGCCTGCGCAAGGATGTAATCGTTTTCGCCAAAGCTTATCCTGCCTACTGTTACCTCGGCCGGATAAAATGTTCCATCTTTTCTGCGGTGCCTCACTTCAAAGGTTTTTTCATCCAATTTTCCCAGGGTTTCCCAGATATTGTTTGGATCCAACCTTGATGCAGCATCAGGATCAATATCAAAAACAGTCATCTTCAGCAACTCGTCAAAAGTGTACCCGGTTTCACGGATAGTAGCCCTGTTCACTTCAATGATTTTGCCATGCATATCATGCAGAAAAAGCATTTCAGCCGCCTGTTCAATCAATGCCCTGAACTTCATTTCGGAATCTTGCAATGACTTGCTCTGCTTATCTATATTGGTAATATCGTTTCCGATAACGAGCACCCTTGTAATTGCATTTTCTTTTGAAAAAATTGGAATCGTCGTAAACCGGATTGTCTGCTGCGGTTGATGAGTTGTTACTACAATGGAATATTTCTTGCCATCTAAAAAAACACGATCGTAATACGCACGCCATTCTTCATTTAACTTATCGGGAGCGCTTTCAACAAAAACGCATTCACCAGCTCGCAGGCATACTCCGGTTAATTGCTTAAAATAATCCAGGAAAAGGGTATTGCCGAATAAAAAGCAATAGTTGTTGTCAATTGCCCAAACATGGTGCGAAGCGGCATTTATCAGGATCTCCCTCCACTCTTCACTATCAAGCAAAGAGCTATTGCCGAAGTTATTGTTCTTTAAGAAGTTCATACATTCGTCTGGGAAAACGTACAAATATAAGAATTGTTCATCCCATATTGCACGGAATCAGAAAATTAAAAGCAGAACCTTTGCCTTCTTCGCTTTCAACCCAAAGTTTGCCATTGTGCCTTTCAACAAATTCCTTGCACAACACCAGCCCAAGTCCGCTACCTTTTTCGTTGGCTGTGCCACGTTCGTTAAAATCACTGCCTGTTTTAAAAAGTTTAGGAATATTCCCGGCACTAATGCCAATACCGTTATCCTTTACAGTTAGCTGCAAGCCGTTTTTGGTTTTTGCAATAAATATAGTTACTGTACCGCCGTTATTGCTGAATTTAACTGCATTGGTCAACAGGTTACGCAGGATGGTATTTAGCATGTTTTCATCAGCTTCTATCACGATATCTTCTGCGATTTCATTCTCTATGCTTATGTTTTTCTGTATTGCATTGTTATTTACAAGCAGCAGTGCATTGTCGGCTATATCTTTTAGTTTAATAGTCTTAGGTGCGAACACCATATTGCCTTGTTGTATTTTTGCCCACTCCAGAAGGTTTTCGAGCAATTCATGGGCTTGGTGGGCCGTATCATAAATAATTGATGCGTAGTTTTCCATTTCATCAGCGTCGAGGGTACGCGCTTCATTTTTCAGAACCTCACTCAAACCAATAATGCCACTGAAAGGGTTCTTCAGGTCGTGGGCAATAATAGAAAACAGCTTATCCTTGGTAGCATTGGTATCATGGAGGATCACAGCCTGTTTTTTCAATTCCATATTACTTGCTTCCAATGCCTTTTGCTGATCTTCAATGATAAGTGATTGTTCATAAGCAGCCCGATTCCTCCGCCACGACAGGATTGATGCGAATACTCCAAGACCAGTTGCCGCCATCGCATTTACCCTGCCAGAGAGCAGCATAGCTGGGTCAGACTGCGTAATTGGTATTGTAAAATAGAATAGCAAAAATGCAGTGCCAAAAATTATAAAGGTGTAGCGGGGCCTGGTTAAAAATAAAACTGCTGCAACTATTGTCATTAAAATATACGGCGTGATTGCGGGAGTGACCAGTTGATCGAGTACTACAATAGCCACGCCCACTAACACAAACAAAAAGGCTATGATGTGTATTGCGAACCAGATTAATGAATTCCTTTCACTTTTAATTTTATTGCGACGGCTCGTAAGTACCCATATGCACAGGGCTATAAATATTAAAACCGCGTGAGATATGATAATACCATTGCCCCAGGTATGTTCTAAGGTGTTCGGTTCGGAAAGATTATACCAGAAAAACAGTATATGGCCAATATTGATAGGTATGGAAACAAACGGCAGGTAATGAAGTCGCCTGAGGTTTTGAGCCAGTAATTTATTACTGATGATCAATTCATTCGTTTTGTTTCTCATCTTACTTTATGACTTTTTCTGATAGAGATGTTTTTCAACAATGTTCATCAGCAAATCCTTTCTAACGGGTTTTGCCAGGTAATCGTCACAGCCTGCCTGTTTGATCCGGTATTCGTCGCCGCTTAGGGCGTATGCTGTGATGGCGATTACAGGTAAATTGCTCCTGAACTCCTTGATGAGTGTTGTGGCTTCTAACCCATTCATTACAGGCATTTTTATATCCATCAGCACCAGGTTTATCTCAGCATGCTGCCTGCATTTCTCTACGGCAATTTTTCCATTGGCGGCATGCATCACTTTGAACCCCATCTTTTGCAGCACTACTTCAAGATAAAGGTAGTTCGACTCATCATCCTCGGCAACCAGTATCAATGGATGATCGGGCAGTTTTATCTCCTCATGTTCTGGAAGCCGGGTATCAGGCGTTGTTGAAGTGTGTGCTTCAGGAAGATGAAAATGCACCGTTGTGCCTTTTTCCTTTTCCGATTCCAGCCAGATTTTCCCCCCAAGTTTATTGATTATTCCTTTTGATATGGATAAGCCCAAACCACTGCCTTCGTAAGCGCGGGTCATACCAAAATCTTCCTGCTGGAAGGCTTCAAAGATTGTTTCCATGGCTTCGCTGGAAATACCAATACCAGTGTCTTTTATAAAGAATGCCAGTCCGTTGTCCTGCTTATGATATCCAAAAGATACCTGGCCTTGAGGGGTAAATTTAATTGCGTTGTTAAGCAAATGCTCCATCACTTTCTGAAGCAATTCCCTATCGGAGTTTATTGTAATAGCAACATCATTACGGGCTTGTTCAAGTTGAATATCAATGCTTTTTTCCCGGCACCGGGCCTGGGTTCTGCTGAGCATTTGCTCCATAAATTCATGCAGATCAAAAGTATCTTTATTGATTTCGAGGTTGCCGGACACTATGAGCGATATATCCATATAATCGGTGATGGTATGGATAAGCCGGTCAGTGCTTTGCTGAAGGATTTCAAGATATTTCAGGCGTTCGGATTCCGTAAGATTTGAATAAGCAATAATTTGTCCGAAACCAAGAATCCCATTCAGCGGGGTGCGTATTTCATGAGAGATATTGTTCATGAATGCAGTTTTCAACACATCGCTGGCTTCCGCTTTATCTTTGGCTTCACGCAAAGCCTGTTCAGTCTTTTTCCTCAAAGTAATGTCCCGTGATATAGCTACTATCCCGATTGCTTTTTGCTGATGATCGCGCAGGAACGACATGCTGTTTTCAAGCCAAACCACTGAACCATCTTTATGATATTCCTGGAGTTCGAGTTTCAGGGTTCTTTTCGGGTCGGCAGTCCCTTGCGATTCAAGTTGCATTTCGTGGTTAAAAACATCCACTATGATTGGCAGTGATTCAGGAGTTAATATCTCATCTATTTTCTGAGTAATTACCTCCTCTTGAGTATAACCGCGCATGAGAAAAACGGATGGACTGGTATAAGTGATATTTAGGTCCAGGTCCATTACCGTTATATTGTCGGCAGTGTTCTCTGCGATGAGTGTGAACATCTCTTCGCTGTTGCTGAGATTTTCCTGGGCCCTTTTGTGCTCTATATATACGCTTAATTGATTGGCGATACTCTCAAGTACTTTCAATGAAGATTTATCATAAGCGCCGGGATCGGTAAAACTCTGCACCACGATAGCCCCGATAACCTGTTTGCTGGTTTTTATTGGCACGCCCATCCATATTTCAGAGCGTTGGCCAATAAGGTTGATGATGCCATCCCGCACCATCTGGCCTATTTCCTCCTTCGTCAGCAACAACGCTTTACCTTTCTTAATCACAATTCCTGTAAGGGATTTCTCAGCAGGCCAGTTTTGGATGTGATCGTCCTCAGTCATGTCAAAAGGCGAGGATAACAACCCGGTTTTGTCATCGTAAAAAGCAATAAAGAAGTTGGAAGTATCAAATAAAACACTGAGTTCTTCTCTTGTGATCGCATACAATTCCGACAGGTTTTTTGAAACCACCATAGCCTGGGCCATGTTGTACTGGATTTTTTGGATCAGGTCGTATTTGAATCTTTCTGTAATATCCCGGTTCAAAACAATAGCACCTTGTACGTTGCCATCAATTAGGATCGGGGCGGCATAATTGAGGATAATTTTCTTTCGGCCGTCGAATGTATCAATTTCGAGTAGTTCCTCTTCGGTAGTAATGCCTTCAGCAACAGCTTTTGCCAACGCCCATTCTGAGGGTTTTATTTCCTCACGTGAAGGCAGTCTTCTGGCTTTGAATACACCATAATCTTTTATTCCAACCCTGGGTTCTCCGCCCCAGATTTTTACCCCGGCAGCATTTCCCTTGAGCAACGTTCCTTTTTCATCGGCGAACCAAAGCCCGATGGGTAAGATGTCGAAGATCTTTTGCAAAAATTGTTCGCGGTTTTTAAGCACATCCACAACCTTTTTGCGTTCTGTAATATCAATGCAGGTTGACATAGAGCCAATTACTTCACCCTTAGCATTCTTAACAGGCGTTGAACTCATCAGCAAGAATACTTCTTCACCCGATTTGGTGTGCATGTTTAATTCGTATTGCTCAGATATTCCTTTTCGTCGGTTTTGTTCTTTCTCAATGATGAATTTCCGGCTTTCATCATTCAGCAGTATTTTGTGTGCGTTTTTGCCGATGAGTTCTGATTCATCATAACCGAGTATGTTGCAAAACGCTGGGTTCGCAAATTGTATCCAACCTTCAACGCTGACCACCAGCAATCCTTCAAGCATTTGTTCAATAAGTGAGCGGTGCTTTTCTTCGTTTTGCTTAAGTTTTTCTTCCTGGCGTTTGCGTTCTGTAATATCTTCTTTAATACCTATAAAATGTGTTACTTCACCCTTTTCATTCAAAATTGGGGATATTGAAGCCATCTCCCAGTACAGTTTCCCGTTCTTCTTCCTGTTATGGAACTCACCTCTCCAGGTATTGCCGCTGGTGATGGTTTTCCACAAATCATGGTACATCTCTTTAGATGCCAATCCTGATTTCAATATTCTCGGGTTATTTCCTAATGCCTCTTGAGCCGTGTAACCGGTAATATCAGTAAACTTTGGGTTTACATATTCAATGCTGCCATGGAGGTCGGTAATTACAATACTCGCCGGGCTTTGTTCAACAGCCCTGGAGAGTTGGCGAAGTTTAAGTTCGGCTATTTTACGTCCGCTGATATCGCGTGTTGAGCCTTGCAATCCTATCAGTTTTCCTTTTTCATCTGTGAGCAATTTCCCAATAATCTCAACAGGTAATTCTTCACCATTTTTCTTTAGTAAAGTGGATTCAATGAGCACTTTTGACTGCTGTGGAAAATTAGCGATGGTGCTTATGGCAGCGCGCCCCATTTTTGCAAATGCCTTCCAGGTGGCAAATTTATATAAAGGTTTTCCGACCATCTCCTCCTGTGTGTATCCTGTCATACCATAACACGATGGACTCATGTAGGTGAACCTGAGCTTGAGATCCATCTGCCAGATCGCATCAATGGAGTTGCTTGCGATTAAGCGGAACATTTCTTCCCGCTCCTTCAATTCCTTCTCCATTGTTTTATAATCCGTTACATCGCGGGCAACACCATACATGATTTCATCTTCATTTTCGGGATATGAGTTCCACGACAACCACTTTACAGAACCATCTTTACAGATATAGCGATTCTCGAACTGGTAAACTTCTTTTCCGTTAACTATAGTTGACCCAATATTTTTGGTTGCATCAATGTCATCGGGATGGACAAAATCAATCCAGGGTTTAGCCAGCATTTCCTCCTGGCTCCAGCCTAAGACTCTCGACCATGAGGGATTGAGCACTTTAAAGTAGCCATCGAACCCTGCAATGCATAGCATATCCAGCGCATGATTGAAAATCCGGTCACCCGACCTGAGTTTGTCTTCAGTGGTTTTTCGATCGGTAACATCCCAAACTGTTGAAACCATTAACGGCTTTGCGGGAACCGGATTATTTCTGGCATTGATGTATGTGGTGCCCTGGCCTTTCCGGGTAATAGGGATATCCTCCCAGTGCAAACGCTCAGGATCACCGCTGGCAACGTCTTCCAGTAACTGTTGTTTTATTTTTTTCCTGAATTCTGCATCTTCATAAACTGCTTCCCAGAAGGCGTCAGGCTTGAGTAGCGCTTCTGGCGTTGTGCGGTAAATTTTAGCAAAATTGCTGTTCATATATGAGAAATTCACTGTCGGGTCAACAGAATTGACAGCAACACCAACGGGCAGATTGTCAATGATAGCCCTTATCAAAGCTTCATTCTCCCTGAGGGCCAGCCCGGCAGCCTTTTTTTCTGTAATATCTCTTAACACTACCTGGATTGCCGGCTTTCCATCAATATGAAAAGGGGAGGCTCCTACCTCAACATCAACTGTATGCCCATCCAAACGAACGATCTTTTCCTCAATATAGGCCACTGGTTTTTCTTCTTCCAGCATTTCACGGATCCTGTGGTGGATCGTTTCATGGAAATCGGGATGGAAAATCTCGAATGGCGATTTGCCTAATATCTGTTCCGGGGTTTCGGCGCCCAGCAGTTTCAGTGCTGCCGGGTTCACATAAGTGATGCAGTTGTCCTGGTTAATAAATACGGCATCAAGCGAGGTTTCAATCAGGGTCCTGTACTTTTTTTCATTTTCCTTAAGCCGTTCGCGCATTTGATAAGCTTGGGTTACATCCCTGAAAATCACAACAACACCTGTTGTATTGCCATGCACATCCCTGATAGGCGCTGCGCTGTCGGCAATCTGGTACTCCAGGCCGTTTTTTGAGATGAGCTTGGTGTGATTGGCCAGGCCAACAGTTTCACCTGTTTTTAAAACCTGAAAAATCGGATTCTCGGCTTTTTCCTGGGTGGTCACATTTTCGATGTTGAAAATTTCTGTTGCTGGTTTGCCTTTGGCTTCCTGTAGGATCCAACCTGTAAGCATTTCAGCTACTGGGTTCATGTTGGCCACATTTCCATCAATATCAGTTGAGATCACTGCATCACCTATTGAATTCAGGGTGATGCGCAAATTTTCAGCATGTTCTTTTTGGCCTTGCATTGCTTCCTGGCGCTCAAGCCAGATTCCCAGAAGCATGGCAACATGGTCAATCAGTTGTTGCTCTTCAGCAAGAAGCGGCTTGCCGGGATCAGTATAATAAACCGATAGTTTTCCAGCCACAATGTCTTTAACAATAATATTCGAATGCAGGCCATGAGCGTAGGTTATATCTGTTTCATGGGTCGTATAATTGCGTTGCCAGATATCAATAGCTAATACAGCAACTTCAGGAAATTGCATTGCATAGATAAGATGGCGCAGTATACTTCCGATTACTTCTTTTTCATCGAATCCGGATTGCAGCGCCAAACTGATTGCCGAGAGACAGCTTAATTCTTTCACCCTTTCAACAAGTTCGCTCTCTGATTTCTTCTTAGCGTTAGCAAGTTCTATTTTATTCAATGCAAAGCCAATGTCTTCGGCAACTTCCAACAGCAGTTCATGGCTTTCAGTAAGTTTTGAAAATTCGCTGGGGATTGTAACGGTGAGAACGCCGTAGGTTGTTTCGCCATAGCTGATAGCGGTACTTAATCCGGTTCTTATGCCATAATGTTTATAAAAAGGGCAGGTTGAACAAGCTTCCAGGCGATCGGACATGTCAATTACACCATTGCAATCAAGGGCAGTGGTCATGCATTCCGGAATTATACCACTTTTAAGATATTTTGTGAAATCCGCCTTGCTACTGTCACGACCTGCTGATGCTGTTAACGGAACATTTTTGTTCTGATCAATAAGTGCGATCCATGCAGTGAAATAGCCTACAGTATTGGTAAGGTTTTCACATGCTTTTTGTATGAGTTCCCCCGGTTCATTTTCCTGTATGATCAATTGGTTCATATTGCGTACACCCAGCAATACATTTTTCAGATGCTCTTCCCTTTCAAGCGTTTGTTTATGCTCAAGCATTTTCCATACAGGTTCAAGGAGCGATTGCAACTGCATTACATCATTTGGGCTGTAATCAGTTTCTTTGTTTGCAACACCAACAACACCAACAATCTCTTCACCATCAAAAACCGGGATTGTCATAAATTTTTTCAATGAGGTTTGAGCGATGGAATGATCTTGCTTTGATTGATCTAGTCCTGAAAAATCATTCATGATGACTGTTTTGCGTTGCCGAACCGCCTCACCCCAAATCCCAATTTCATCGGGCGTGCGATGTGCATTGGACCTGGTGATGTCAAACTCTTTCATGAACTCTTTCGAGCATGAATTCAACACGAATTCTTTCCGGCTTTTATTGTGATGAAAAATGTAACCGATCTTGCTCCTGCTTAAAACAATGATTTCGGTTAGGGCATGATCAAGAAATTCCTGGCTCGTTTTTGCTTGAAACCGTATAATACGGGTTATGCTCTGTAATAAACCAGAGTTTAATTCCTGGATGCCTGAGTTGATATCTAAAGGATTGTATATTGATTCGGATCTTTCCATATCTGAATGCATTAAAATAATCAAAAATTGTTTTTAAAATCTGATAAATCATAGTCAAGCGGCGCTGAGTATGCCTGAAGCATGCACTGAATGAACAATCTAAATGATTTATCATTGAATTATAATCTTTACTTCGTTTTCGGGGACCAGATATCTCACTATGATTTGGCCACAGCTTACCTGGATTCCTTGTTTTTAGTTTTATGCTTATGCATTTTGTAATAATTTCATTATGGATTGCATCAGCGTTTCTTTCTTCAACGGCTTGGAGATGTAATCATCGCAGCCAGCCTCTATTGCTTTTTCCCTGTCACCGCCAAGGGCATAGGCAGTCAGCGCAATCACTGGCAGGCCGGGTCTTTCTTTTTTAATGATGCGTGTGGCTTCAAAACCATTCAAATCCGGCATTTTCAAATCCATCAATACCAGGTCAATGGCTGGGTTCTTACGGCATGCTTCAACAGCACCTCTGCCGGTGGTAACATGCATAACTTCAAAATTGCTGTATTTTAGTAAGATATCTACCAGGATGAAATTGCTGTATTCATCCTCAGCGTATAAAATGGTAGTTGCCTTTTTCAGGTTCTGAACAGAACCTGTAATGGTTTCTTTTTTCTGAACCATTGGTTTTACAGGCTTATATGCAATGGTGAATGAGAATCGCGCTCCTTGTCCGGGAGTTGATTCTACCCGGATTTCGCCACCCAACAAATTGACATAGGCCTTTGAAATAGCCAAACCCAGTCCATTACCGCCGTATTCGCGGCTACGGTCGGTAGCAGCCTGTCTGAAGCGTTCAAAGATCAATTCGTGATATTTTGGATCAATGCCAATACCGCTGTCTTCAACGTAAAAAAGCAGCTTTCCTTCCCTTACCTGGCATTGAAATTCAATCATTCCTTTCTCGGTAAACTTTATCGCATTCCCTATCAGGTTCGAAAGTATTTGTATAAGCTTGGTTTTATCAGTAAAAACAATTGCCGCTTGCGGGTCAACATGCGAATGATAATTCAGCAACACGTGTTCACTATCTACCTTGTTTGCAAACTGGTCGTAAAGGAATTTCATGAGTCCATTAACATCTGTCTCTGCTTCATTTAACTTTTCCTGGCCGGCTTCGATAGTGGAAATATTAATGATATCGTCAATGATGGAAAGAAGTTGATTGCTGCTTTGGTTGATGATGCGGGCGTAATATTCACGCTCTTCGTGAGAAATTCCAGTGTCGGTAAGCAAATTCGTGAAACCGAGAATTCCATTCAGGGGAGTCCTGATTTCATGACTCATGTTGTTAAGAAATGATGTTTTCAAATGATCGCTTTCTTCGGCTTTTACCTTGGCTGCCAACAGTTCTTTCTCCTGATTGATTTTATCAATATACACACTCAATTGGTTTGCTATAAGTTCCATGAGCTCGATACTTGCCTGGTTGTATGCGTTTGGGTCATGATAACTTTGAACCACAATTGCCCCTTTTGCGATGTTTGCAATACTTAGTGGTACACCAAGCCATGATTCAGCACAAGTGCCATGAAGGATGATCTCCCCGTCTTCAGCATGTTTGAGAATTGCCG
The DNA here is from genome assembly GCA_014860575.1 of Bacteroidales bacterium. Taxonomy (NCBI): domain Bacteria; kingdom Pseudomonadati; phylum Bacteroidota; class Bacteroidia; order Bacteroidales; species Bacteroidales bacterium. Next base: position 57,331 of record JACZJK010000031.1, on the reverse strand, counting down.
TTCTGCCAATCAGTAATGATTTCATTTCCTTGATTACCTTGCCTGTAAGTGATTTTTCTGCAGGCCAGTGCGGAGTATTCTCTTTTTCGTCTTTTCCAAAGGGTGAAGTCAGTAATCCGGTGGTTTCATCATAAAATACGATATAAAAATTGTTTGCCTCAATGATGGACCCCAGCTCAGTTCTGACAATTTCAAAAAGATCGCCTAAATTCCTGGCGGTAACCATTGCGTTTGCGATCCGGTATTGCATTTTTGTTATATGCTCAGCCCGTTTGCGGTCAGAGATATCTCTTACGATGGCTTGCAGCATTGAGGTTCCTTCAAGAATGACATGATTCAGCGCCACTTCGGCATAAAACAAGCTGCCATCGGTAGTTTTGTGCTGCCATTCAAAAAACTGAGGTTTGTCAGCAAGCGCCTGCTGTATGTACTTTAAGGCTTTAGCTTTAGAATCCTTTCCATCCGGCTGTTTTTCAGGAGAGAATTCATAAGGTTTGCATCCGATAATTTCATTGCGGCTGCAGCGAAACAACTCTTCAGTCCTTGAATTGCAATCTATAAAAACATCTTCGGTCATCAGGAATATTGCATCGTTAGCACTCTCGAACAAGGTCTTGTATTTTTTTTCGCTTTCCTCGAGTGCAAGCACATACCTTTGCCTCTCTTCCTCACCTTCCACCTGCTTGGTTATATCCCGGAAATTGAAAACCAGGGATTCGATAACAGGATTGTGAAACAGGTTCGTAATGGTGCTTTCCAACCATCTCCATGTACCATTTTTATGCAAAAGCCGGTATTGTATGCACATCGTTTTCCCGGGCTGTGTAAGAAGCTCACCCATGGCTGTATGAACAGCCGGCAGATCATCCGGGTGAGTAATGTCATCCGGGTGAAGATCCTTTGCATCGTCAATGGTATAACCCAGCGTACGGGTAACAGATGGGCTCACATAGGTGAACCTGGAGTCCTCATTCAATAGCACGATGCTATCAGGAGCGTTTTCGATAAGTGAACGATAACGAATTTCGTTGCTTCGAATAAGTTCATCAGTAAGTTTTTTTTCAGTAATGTCCTCGAAAGTGCCCAATATTCCAATTACTTCTCCATCGGTATTTACCAGGGGTGTTTTATTGGTTCTTATAAAGATGATGCTACCATCCGGTGAAGTTTGTGGTTCTTCAAAATTCAGTTTTGCTTGATTATTTTCAATAACTTTCAGGTCATCTGCGCGATAAAGTTTGGCTTGTGCTGACCAACATGTATCGAAATCTGTCTTGCCAATGATTTCATTTGGGTCGTTATAACCGGCATCTATGGCAAATGGTTTATTGCAGCCCAGGTAAACAGAATTCCTGTCTTTCCAGAACACCCTTACTTGAATAGTATCAAGGATAGTACGCAACATCTGCTGTGTTTCATGGCTTTTCAGAAGTTCTTCCTCAGCATGTTTTCTTGCCGTGATATCTCTCACAACGGCCACTACCCTGCCTTTCCCTCCGATTTCAGCTTTTTTCAAAGAAACTTCTACCCAAAAACTTTCGCCGTTCTTCTTTTTCGCGAGCCAATCAAAAACCTGAGGGCCTTCATAAATGGCGTTTTTTACATGGGCCTGGGCCACCTTTTCGGTAAAGGAACCTGTGTTGGCGCTTAAGTCGCCAATATTACCTTTGAATACTTCTTCATTGCTATCATAACCGAAAAGAAGCAGCATGGATTCATTCACATTTGTGATCAAACCAGTGCCAGCATCAATTATAAAAATGGCTTCATTGGTTGAATTTAAAATTTCACGGTAATTGCTTTCAGTAATGTCTGATTCATCCCTGAGTTTCTGACATTCAGTTTGCTCACCTAAAACCAAACCGGCGCCAAAGTCCTCATTGGATGGCTTTTTTTTGCTGATTTTAGTCCTTTCCTGTATGTCCTTTTTTTGTGTCATAATTATTATGTGGTATAATCCAAAACTTGCTCTGCCTGTCAAGCAGGAGAGCGGGTTTCAGGAAACTGAGGCCGCATGAGTACCAGTGCTAAAAATACTCTTGATCAGAGCTGTATCAGGGATGTGCAGAATTTGTATTTAAACTCTGAAAACGAGCTTGCTAAAGTAAGGATTAATTCAGTTGGCCTTTGAGTTAATACGCCAATAAGAATTCTATGCATGAATAAAATGCGAGAAATAGCCGTAGGATTTTGTGAAACATCCGCTTGAAAACGTTGATGTTGGAACAGTAGTAATTGTTTCCGGGCTGTTAGGGGTGAAATCTGTCTAAATATTTAAAGTTCGCGGCTTGTAAAAGAACTTTACAATTTCAGTTATTAGATCAACAGGCATTTCAGAACCCGAACAACTTATTGATGGTATCCACTACCTCTTTTTCTGAAAATCCCAGTTCAAAATGCATTGAAGGTTCCAAATAAGACAATGTTTTATCTTGTTTGAAGCGTTCTTCGCCACCGCCCGTGATATTGAGCATAATCAACGCTTCTGCCGGCAATCGGTTCTCAATTTTTTCTTTAATGAGAGAGGCGGTTGCAACAGCTGCAGCGGGGTGGATATCAATGCCTTCGGTTTGCAGAAAAAGCGAAGCCGCTTTGGCAGCTTCCTTATTCGATGCTTTGAGCACGTTGCCACCGCTCTCTGTGAGTGCATTATATAAACCACCCGCAATGCCGTATGGAGGTTTGCGGTTGCTCAGTACTTTGGCGTTGATCTGTGCTGCCTGCTTGCGGGCCAGGTTGTCATTAAGCGGCAATATATGGCGTGAACCGGCTTTCCAGGCATCATAAATCGGGAGGAAGGGTTCGTTTTGCGAAACCATGAGCTTCATCATCACAGTACCAAAGCGGCCATCATTAATTAATCGTAGGTTAGCTTCCCATGCTGCTATTGCTCCTGTGCCGCTGCCAATAGCCTGGAAATAGTACTCAGGAATACTTCCGATTTTGGTAGCTGCGGATAAAACCGTTGTTCCCATTCCATCGCGGCGGGCAATATTTTTTGCGCCGCCCTCAGCAATAAAATATGGACTGCAGCAGGCAAGGTTCGCAAGATGGATGGCATCAAAATAATCGCTGCCCCGGCTGGTAACAATGAGTTTTACATTGTCGCTGATCGGGCTGTCGAACCACATGCTTCCGATATTGTCTTCGGGCATGCACAACAACAGCGGTATGTTATTATCAGAACAAACACGGGCAAACGAACGGGCGGTATTGCCAGCAGATGCAACAACCAGCACTTTTTTTTCTGCATCGTTCATGCGACCACAAACCGAAAAAGCCTCGGTTTCTTTAAAGGAGCATGTTTTCATCATAGCGCCGCGCTCGGGCCAGTAACCGCTGAAAGTTATATAGAGGTTTTTCAGGCCTAATACATTGGCAAGTCCTTCACTTTTATAGGTTACAGGCGCTGATGAGCCCATGAGCAGTCTCTTTACGGGCAACCATGAGGCGAATTTGTACAGGCCATAATTTTCATCCAGCAGATGGAGCTGGGGGTTTTCGTATTCAGCTCTTATAAGCGACGGAGTTTCTTCGCCGGGCGCTTCAAGCAGCCAGCCGCTATCGTCAAATACTTTTCCTGATGCAATAGATTTTAGTTTGTACTGAGTAGGAGTGAAGTTGTTTTTGGTCATCGTTTTCTTAGGATTTATAAACTTCCATCAGGCAGAATTTTCGCCAAAAATACACAAACCGTGAGAAAGGAAGAAAATCCGAAATGTGGCTCAGTCTTGAATTTTGAACTTTGAGCTTGGGGCTTAGAGCTTAGGGCTTTGAATTTTGAATTTTGAATTAATGCCTTTAAATGCTTCCATCAACTGCACCGTCATCATCAGCATCATCAGATTGTAAATTGTGTCTTCGATTGGGATCGTGAACAGGCGGATTCCCAGGTTCTGAGACGGGTCGTACCAAACCACCGGGCTTTCAATAAAACTGCCTGTCAAAATTCCATTGACCAGGAAAAACGGGATAATGGAGACAAAATAGGAGAGCAGGAACATACTCAGCCAGGGTTGACGCCGATAAAGATTATACAGAATCAGCAAGGCTGTGGCAATGAAAATGATGGAAGTATAAAGCCTGTTGAAATAGATGATGCCAACAAGTAGCAATGTGATGCTAAGGATGAAAAGAAAAGGCCGGTGAATGTTTTTAAGCGGGTCAACCTTCAGGTAAGCAACCAGGCAGGCATAAATGAAAACGCAGGCATATGGCACAGTGATGAAAAACATCCACTCTTCAATCGGCAGTCCGAGCATGCGCACTCCAATGAGGTATTCATCATTAAAACCCCAAATTCCAAGCGAAGCAAAAATGGCATCTTTGCCAATGAAAACTACAGCCATAATAAGAATGGCCGGGAACAGGTATTTCCAATCTTTGTAGAATGCTACCTTTTTGTCGAAACTCAACAGCAAAGGAGCAGCGATGGTGAAGATATTGATGTAAAGATATAATCTGTCCATAGTTGGCTGGAATTATTTCAACCGATTGATAGATCCTGGTTCAGGATCAGAATGATAAAAAACAGCGTTTGTATTGCAATTACATAAGCCGCCAGGCGGTTCTTAAGGTTAGCCACAAACTTGAATGTGCCCAGTAGCATCAGGAAAGCAATGAGCCACCATGCTGCATAGTTTTGCAGAGGTATCGAACCTCCGGCCCAGGTCCAGAAATCAAAGTGGATGGCAACGGGTTCGAGAAATAAGTCATAGGCAACCATCAGCGTAGCTGCAACTGCTGCTTTCAGCCATAAGGGCCATGAAAACTGTTGCACGAGCGCTGCGGTTGCAAATACAAGGATTGCCCAGTTCAGGCCAATGATCAGGGGTACATCAAATAGTTTGAGCCCTAATCCTGAGCCATATGCATACTCGCCGAAAATAATTCCTGTAATGATTCCGATTAGTTCAATCACATATCCGGAAACGGCGATAACTGCAAACCATGCAATGTACCTGCGGCTGATCCCTTCGGCATTGTACAACAAAATACCGGATGCAAACAACAGGTTGAATGGCGTAAGTTTCATCAGATCATCAGCATTGCCGAGCAAAACAGTTACTATACCTACAGTATAAATAACTATAAGAAGAAACAGGCTAAGCTGGAATCGGTTTTGAAGAAATTTCATGACGGTTGCGGACAGATTTCTGAAACAATTTTAGCCGATAACAAACATAATGGAATCCCGCCACCTGGGTGCACACTTCCGCCACAAAAATACAAGCCGCCAATGCGACTGCTTTTATTGGCATGCCTTAAAAATGCAGCAAAACGGTTATTTGAGTTTGTTCCGTAAAGCGATCCTCCTAACGAGGAAGTCTTAATTTCAATATCATGCGGAGTAAGCGTACTCTCATTTTCAATAAATTCCTGCAAATCAACTTTCAATATCTGGTTCAATTTCCGGAATATTTCAGAACGGTATAGCGGTATCAGCGTGTGCCATTCGTGCCCTTTATCTTCAGGAACGTTCACCATTACGAACCAGTTTTCGCAGCCAGCCGGTGCATCGGCACGAACGTCTTTTGAAGTGATGTTCACATAAACAGTTGGATCATCGGCAGGAACCCTGCCTTTAAAAATGTCTGCAAATTCCTTTTTGTAATCTTTGCTGAAAAAGATATTGTGCAAGCCCAATTCAGCGAATGTTTTCCTGATTCCCCAAAAGAAAATCAATGCAGAACTTGACCTTTCCTGCTTCAGGATTCGCTCAGGCGCTTGTTGCTGAGCCAATAGCCTGCGATAGGTTGGAGCTACGTCCATGTTAGAAACCACCAACTCAGCTAAAATGGTTTGTGTATTTGTTCGAACACCGGTTACACGATTATTTTCAACGATGATTTCTTCAACCTTCTCGTTGAAATGAAAAACAACACCCAGATCTTTTGCAAGCCTAAAAAGGCTTTCCGTAATATCATGCATGCCGTTGACCGGATGAAAAGTTCCGATTCCGTGTTCAAAATGCGGAATTATATTGAGAACACCCGGCGCCCGGTAAGGGTCCGAACCATTATAAGTTGCATAGCGGTCGAACATCTGCACAAGTTTTGGATCACCAAGAATTTCAGCATTATCCTGGTGCATGGTGCTGAACAGACCCAGCTTGTGCAGATTGAAGAGGGGCTTGATTATATCCTTGTTTATCCAGGTCGAAAAGCGGTTCAGTGGTTTTTCAAGGAAAGTCCGGCCTGCGAGTTCGTACATCAGCCTACTTTTATTAAGCTTTTTGATCACAACGTCTGCTTTTACGCTTAATTTTTCCTCAACTTCGGCAGCAAACTTTTCCTGTTCTGCCCATGCTGTAAGCCTTGTTCCATCATCCCAGAAATACCGGCACGATTCATCTTTGCGCCTGTAATTGAAATATTTGCTTGGATCCTTGCCGGCAGCAATGAAAAGTTCATCCATGTATTGAGGCATCGTAAATAACGAGGGGCCGGCATCAAAGCGGTAATTGCCCTGAGTAAACTGTGTAAGCTTTCCGCCGGGATAAGCATTGGTTTCGAACACATCAACGGAATAGCCTTTAATTGACAAACGCACGGCAGCGGCAAGCCCTGCAATACCTGAACCGATAATGATGGCTTTTGGGGTCATGGCTAGGCGGGTAAGAATATAATTTGTTTTTGTTCAACAGATCAGTAGAAATGCTAAACACTGGAAAGCCTGAATTTGTTTAGGAAGTGTTTAGAGAGTTTAGAGTGTTTAGGATGTTTAGAGAGTTTAGAGTTAATTTTATCTTATTCCTTCACCCGCGTCAGTTTCATGGTTTGCCGGGTATATTTAAAGGCAGTGAATTATAAATTATGGACGTGTAACAATTTCCGTATAATTTTGTTTCTAAGAAACTCAGCCTAGCTACCGATTGAATGAAAGATTTAACTGAAGGAAAACCTTCCGCTCTCATTTTGCAATTTGCCACGCCAATGCTCATTGGCAATGTATTCCAGCAACTTTACAACGTAGTGGATAGCATTATCGTAGGGAATTTCCTCGGAAAAGAAGCATTGGCAGCCGTTGGCGCCTCATTCCCTTTGCTTTTTATGCTCATCTCATTTGTAATCGGCATTGCATCGGGCTCAACCATTATTATAGCGCAGTACTTTGGGGCGAAGGACATAAACAATGTGCGCCGTGCCATTGATACAATGTGGGTGTTTTTGTTTTTTTCTTCTATTGTGATCACGGCATTAGGTATAATTTTCAGTAAAGCAATTTTTCAGCTTATACGACTCCCTGAGGATGTGTTACCACAAGCCTTGTTGTATTTTAATGTTTACATGGGCGGGATCATACTGTTTTTTGGATTCAGCGCTACCAGCGCTATTTTGCGAGGTTTGGGCGATTCAAAAACCCCATTGTATTTTTTGGTGATTGCCACCATCACCAATATTGCCCTTGATCTTCTCTTTATCGTGGTTTTTAAATGGGGAATTGCCGGTGCTGCCTATGCTACCATTATTTCGCAAGGGGGTGCATTCATCTCGGCCATCATTTATTTGAACCGGACCCACGCTGTCTTTAACCTTTCATGGCGGAAACTTGAGTTCGACTGGTTGATTTTTAAGAAAAGTCTTCATATAGGCCTTCCTTCCGGCTTGCAGCAAACCTTTGTCTCGCTGGGGATGCTGGCCTTGTTCAGGATCGTAAATGATTTTGGAACCGATACGGTAGCCGCATACAGCGTAGCGTTGCGGATTGATTCACTTGCCGCGCTGGCATCAATGAATTTTGGCGCTGCATTGTCAACTTATGTGGGTCAGAACCTCGGCGCCAAAAAGCCTGAACGTGTTTACGCCGGCCTGGTAGCCACTTTAAAAATGTCTTCTTTTGTTTCATTAATAGTCACACTGGTAGTCATTCTTTTCCGCCACCAGCTTATGGGTATGTTTACTTCCGATCCGGTTGTAATAGACATTGGCGCGGAATATTTACTGATCGTTTGCTCCTTTTATGTTGTTTTTTCTGCCATGTTTGTGATAGGCGGTTTGCTGCGCGGCGCCGGGGCTACACTCATTCCAATGTTTATCACCCTGTTTGCTCTTTGGGTGATTCGAATCCCTGCTTCATGGTGGCTATCGCGCCAAATGGGAGTTGCCGGAATCTGGTGGGCTATCCCGCTGGGCTGGGCAATTGGAGCCGGGTTCTCATGGATTTATTACCTGAAAGGGAACTGGAGGAAAAAGGTGGTAGTGGGGTAGGAGTGTTTGAGATTTTAGATTTACGAATGTAGAATGACGATTGACGAATGTAGCATCATGAATAATAATTCCTATAACTTTGGGAGAGGAATAACAATTGAATTTTGAAATGTTTAATCTTCGTAGAATGTATATTCAACGTTTACTTCATAATGCTGTGGCAGGGTCTGACCCTGGCCATCAATATATACTTCGCTTCGGATCAGGTTGTTTTCCTTATCAAATTCCCTTTTCACTGAAACCAGTTGTTTGCCCTGGTTGCTGATTTCTTCCTGTTGGATGATATTGTCCTGCTCATCATAGGTAAATTTAATAGCGACATCTTTTTCGCTGCTCTCTTCTATAATGTTGAGCAGCCGGCCTTTTTCATCTTCAGCATAGGAGGTTTCGCTGATTATATCGCCGTCTTCATCGTAGGTGATTTCTTCCTTTTTGCGTCCAAGACTGTTATAGCTGGTTACAATAAAAGCGTTTGTACCGCTTTCGTTGTCAACTTTTCTATGTTCAACGGAGTTTCCTTTTTCGTCGTATTTGAATTCGTCGAGTTGCAACAGCTTGTTTTCACCATCGAAGATCTGTGTTTTTACCAAAAAATCATCCCTGTATTCATTGAATACTTTTTGCTCAATTTCCCCTTCATCGTTTACAGTAACTTTACTGATAATACGATACTGGTTGTCATATTGGTAGGTGGTTGTATCAACGGAATCATCAATATAGTGTTTAAACTCCCTTAATATCAAACCTTTTTCATCGCGTTCAAATGATTTCTCTTCCGAAGTTTCATTAGCATCGGCCATGTATTTTTCGTTGATCAAAAAGTCGTTTGCATCATACTCATTGATAATTCGCTCAACAAGAGCACCATCCTGCGTGTAAACTGACTGTTCGGTCAGGTTTCCTTTTGCATTAAACTCACTGTGGCTATAAAGCCAGGCTTCATGTTGTCTTTTATTGCCAGGCATTGCAAGGAGGTTCTTTCGGTAAAGGGCGATTGATTTCCGTTGAGGCATAGTAGTTTTATTTACTCATTTTCTGCAAAGCTAAACAAACACCGCTTTTCATAATCCTGAACGTGCTAAATTTCGATAAATTTGCATCCTGATCCGTGTAGTTTAGTCCCGTTTTGTTGTGTTCATCAAGATAAATCCCCACAATTACCTGTAACTAATGAGCAACAAGAAGTTTAAAATTATCAAAGCTTCCGGCGAAGAGCAGGACTTCTCAGAAGAAAAGTTGAGGAATTCCCTGCATCGGTCAGGAGCGCCGCAGGCGCTGGTGGATGCCATAGTCACTGAAGTGTATTCATATATGCGTGACGGCATTACGACCAGGCAAATATACGACATGGCTTTTCAGATACTCCGCAAAAGAGTGAGATCCAATGCGGCCCGTTACAGCCTCAAGAGAGCAATTATGGAACTTGGGCCAACAGGATTTCCTTTCGAACGCCTGGTTGCTGAGGTTTTCATAAAACAGGGTTATGCCGTGGAAGTCAGCAAAACGATTCGGGGAAAATGTGTCAGACATGAAGTTGATGTAGTCGCTCAGAAGGATAACGTTATAGTGATGGTTGAGTGCAAATACCATAATACGCAAGGAAAAATCTGCAATGTGCATGTTCCTTTGTATATCCGGTCGCGGTTCAATGATATTGAAAGTGTATGGCGATCGGATCAGCGAAATGAAAATATTGATTTTGAGGGATGGGTGGTCACCAATACACGTTTTTCGGGTGATGCGGAAGAATACGGTATTTGTGCTGGGCTCAAACTTGTGGGTTGGGATTTCCCTCATAAGGACAGCCTAAAAGAAATGATTGAAAAAGCAGGATTATTACCCATTACAGTAATAACCGGACTTGCCGCTAAACAAAAACAAATACTGCTTGAAGCGGGAGTATTGTTATGCAGTGAACTTTGCCAAAAACCACACCTTCTCGACCTGCTTCACCTTGATCCCAGAAAACAGGATAAAGTCATGGAAGAAGTGCATGATTTGTGTTTGCTCTGAAAACCTTATTTTTGACAAATATTTATCACCCAGTCCTGCATGCAACAAACTAACGAATTGAACAATAACTGGCGCCGCGTAGCCGCAAGCGTTTACAAAAAACCTACCGATGCCAAAATCCTTGGTTCGGTTGAGATTGATGTAACAGAAATTGAGGATTATATCAACCGCAAGCGCAAAGAGGGCCTTCGTATCACCCTTACACACGTATTTACACTTATCATTGCCAGGGCTTTAAAGCAAGATGTCCCTGAGCTGAACGTTTATGTCAGCCGCGGAAAAGTCATCCCACGACCAACCATTGATGCAAGCATCAGCGTGTTGTTGCGCGATCAGCAGATGAGTTCCATTAAGGTGACCGATGCAGATACTTTGACCCTTGCTGAACTTGCCGATTTGCTTATGGAAAATATCCGCGATTCGCGAAAAGGAACAGAAAACAAAACCATGAAGATGAAGGGAATCCTGGCAGGTATTCCCTGGCCTTTCCGCGGCTGGATTTTCAGGTTTCTGAAAGTTCTGTCCATTGACATGGGCATCTCCATTCCTGCCTGGGGGCTTTCGGCCAGCAGCTTCGGCTCGTTTATGATCTCAAATATCGGCAGCCTTGGCCTTGATGCCGGTTTTCCAGCGCTTTTTCCAATATCCAATGTTTCGTTTGTGATGATCCTCGGCGGTGTAAACATGAGGCCCTGGGTAGTTGAGGGGCAAGTTGTTCCGCGTCGTGTGCTTTGGCTTGGTACTGCCATTGACCACCGTGCCGTAGATGGTTCGCACGGAGGAAAGTTGTTTCGTTACATCCGCGAAGTCCTCAGGGATGTCGAGCAGCTTGAAAGAAAACCGGTTTGGTTCGAACCAAAAGCTGTTTAAACTCCAAGCCCAAAATCCAAAATCCAAAGTTCAAAGCTCAAAGTCTAAGATTCAACTTCAAATTAGCTGTCATTTGAGATTTACGAATCTTAAATCTGGAATTTTGAACTATTAATCCATCCCTTCATTACTCCATCACTCCACTACTTCATTATGCCATACTGCTAAACTGCTACACTGTATTACAGCATCACTATTCTTGTTGCGAACCATCAGGGAAGGTTGCAGGTTTAGAAAAAGCGGGATTGGTAAGAAACTCGTCGTCTCGCAGGGTTCTGATAAAAGCAAGCAAATCCTGTTTTTTCTTTGGTGTAAGTTGAACGCCACCGTTGTTAACATGGTGCATAAGCGGGTGCACATAAGGGGAAAGTTTCACATCATGAGAGTAAAAATCAATTACTTCCTCAAGTGTTGCGAACCGGCCATCGTGCATGTAAGGCGCTGTTAGTTCGATGTTTCTCAGGGTAGGAGCCCGGTAAGCGCCCTTGTCATTCGGATCGCCTGTGATGGAGTAGCGATCGCGGGGATCATCAAAAACGGTGTCTTTACCGTTGTTGTAATAAAGATTCGTGGTAAAAAGCGGCACACCGCTACCCCCATGGCAATGAAAACAATCAGCGCCTTCTTCGGTCATAAAAAGCTCATAACCGCTGAGTTCATCCTGGCTTAACTGTTCCTCGCCACGCAAATAGCGATCAAACTTTGAGTTTGCCGAAATCAGTGTTCGCATAAACTGGGCAATAGCCTTGCCAATGTTTACCATAGTTACAGTTTCCGAACCGAAAGCCTTGAAAAAGAGTTCAGGGTAACCCGGAATGCTTTGGATTAATGCAACGGTACGGTTGGTGTCGCCGTGCATTTCATGTGGGGCTACAACGCCCATCCACACCAGGTCTTCGAGCTGTCTTCGTGAAGTATCGCTATTGCTTTCGTGGATCAAACCATTCCAGAGATAACCGTTGTGGTTGAAAACCTTATTGATGAGTGGCATCATATTGTGCGGAGTCGGAATACCGGTCAAGCCGAAAGTTTTTCCACCGGTAAATTTCGGATGTTCAATGCCGCAAACAAAAGACCGCGATTGAATATGGCAGGTGCCGCAACTCATCAGCGAATCGGCATGGGTCCGACCCGAGAGACGGCCATCGTAAAAGAGATAGCGGCCAAGTTCCACACCTTCAACCGTCATTGGATTATCATCAGGAATGTTAAGTTTGTTAGGGAAAAACCTGGGAATTTCAATCTCGTAAGGTGTTGGGTCGTAAACAGGATCATCGTTATCCTTGCCGCACAGAGCAAATAGCAACAGGAAAATGAGCGAAGCCAGGAAGAGGAATATTTTGTTGTGATTCATGATGAGCAAAGTTAACGAATCTTTGTGAGACCCATGGCTTTGACTGATGACTTCAGGTTGTATTTCACTGTAAGGAGTTCAATACAGGTCACATCATTTTTTTGCTTCCACAATCCTGGGTTTCTCCTTGCTTACGGTAGCCCCCAGCACAAAGCCTGCGCTAATGATCACGAGGTTTTTAATTATATATTGCCCTTCGAGAGTGGGAGCATACGGAATTCTTGTAAACACTTCGGCGGGGAAAAGAAAAACCGGTGACATGGTTCCGATCATTTGCAGAAAGAGCAGGAAAAGGGTAACGCGCATGTAAATACCGGTGAGCAAGCCTATTCCGATAAGCACTTCCCATACAGCGAGAATATGAATAGAGATGCTTCCCGGGATCAGACCAAATGCCAATACATCAACAGTGCGGATAGCGAGGTCCTGTGCCGGACTGAGGCCGGAAAAGAACTTCAGGATCCCGAACCAGAAGAAAACAATCCCGATACTCAGTCGCAACAGCACAAGGCCATATTTTGACATCCATGAGGTAATGCGCTTATCAAGCCGGTCGTAAAGAATTTTAGGTTCTTGCATGAGATTTTTTTAGCATTGGAAGAGTTGCTTTGATAACATTTTAGGGTGTTTCAATGTTCAGAAAATAAATTCATAAACATTAGAGACAACGCATACCCGGCTTACCTTCTATGCTATCAATAATGCTGTTTAGGGTAATTTGTTTTTAAAAAATACTCTGAGGACTCAGATCTGATGCAATCAAACTCCTGTTTAATGATTACTAAAACTAAAAAGCTAATTTTGGTGTGTTTAAAATAATCATATGAAAACGAAAAGACTGATTCTATTCCTGATGCTTATGACCCTGAGTTTAACAATGATGGGTCAGGTGAAGTATGAACAGGAAAAGAGAATATCTGAAAAGGATGTGCCAAAAAGAGCCAGGAAGTGGTTGAAAGATGCATTTGAGGATATCAGGACAGCAAAATGGTACTTTGAAACCACCCCAGCAGTAAATAGCTATGAAGCAAAGTTCAGGTGGGAGAGCCATGATTATAGTGTGAAGTTTGACACCTCAGGGCTGATTGTGGATGTTGAAAAAAAGATAGAACTATCCGAAATGCCCAAATCAACCAGCTTAGTTATTCTTTCGTATTTCGATGATCATTTTCAAACATACAAGATCCAGAAAATTCAGGAACAAGCAACTGGGGACGAAGATGATCTTGAAGATTTCATTGATGAAAACGAAGAAGAAGGAATTACCATCAGATATGAGATTGAGTTTCATGGTGTCACCCATGAAGAAAATAAACTCTGGGAGATGCTATTCAGCAGTGAGGGAGAATTGATCATGCAGCGCGAAATTTATTTATCTCCTAACTTTAATTTCGACTTCTAAAATTCAAGTATCTGCTGTTTCACCTGAAAAGCCCTTAATTATCTGAAACAACTAATGCAAAGATCAAAATCACTGGCTGTTAGTGGAGCGGAAAAGTTGCCACCACCTCATTTTAAAATAAATCAACTCCTACTGTTCCTTATTTTATTCCTTTTGCCATCGGTTATTCCTGCACAAAAATTCGTAAAATCCTCGGCTTTTTCGCCTGACTTAGCTATTAACTTCAAACTGAACGAGGATTATTTCCTGAACACGAAAATAGAAGCGTTTCACTATTTTGTGGAGCGGGATGTGAATGATTCGCCAATCTGGGTCAGTAACTTCGATGGAACGGATTTTCAACTTTTCCTTACTAAAAGGCTAAATCCTTACAACCGGGTATCGCTGGGTTATCAATATGGTTTTGAACCCAATGATCCTGGTTCGCACCGGATTATACAGCAATTCTCGACTATTTCCCGCCCACGCAATTTAACTATTGGACATCGTTTGCGAAGCGATCAAACCTTTTATCAGGAAGAATCCTTTAAACTCAGGCTCAGATACCGCTTTAGCCTTGAGGTTCCGCTTCAGGGGCAGGCACTTGATCCGGGTGAATTTTTCCTTCTCGCATCTGAGGAAGTTTTATTCGATTATCAGGATTCTACAGTTGGCTTTGAAAACAGGCTGGTATTCAATATCGGCTATATGATCAAACCCTCGCAAAAACTGCAGTTTGGCTTCGATCTGAGATCCGAAAACGGACAGCTATTTACTAACAACACATTGTTGGTCAAGTTAGGCTGGATTGTAAACTTGTAAGAAGTGATACAGGAACAATAGTGACTCCATAGTAAGCCAAGCTTATATAACTAATAATCCCTGAGTTCCCTCGCAATTCTTCAAAATAATTTATTGAAAACAGTACAATTCCCGCGATCTTACTTCTCTTTCCTACAAGGCATTCAGAAAATTTTTCTTAAAAAATGCAAAAAATAATTGAATACGAAGTTTTTCGTACTATCTTTGCTACGAAAAACTTCGTACTATGAATTCTAAAAAGCACAGACCTACCGAAAGCGAACTTGAAATCCTTCAAATACTCTGGGAAAAAGGCCCGGCCACTGTCCGTGAGGTTCATGAGATTATCGAATCCAACCGTGATATTGGCTACACCACTACATTGAAGATCATGCAGATCATGACAGATAAAGGCTTGCTTCAGCGTGACACTTCGCAGCGATCACATTTATACAACCCGGCTTTTAAACGCGAAGATATAGAGGGAGATATGCTGAATAAAATGATTCAAAACCTTTTCAGTGGATCGGCAAGCCGGATGGTGATCGGGGCTTTGTCGCAGAAGAGTTTGACAGAAAAAGAGATCGGTGAAATCCGTGATTATTTAAATCAACTTCAAGTCCCGGAGCCATGAACATCACAGAACATCTGTACCACCCTGCTGTAAATGCACTTGGATGGGCCTTGTTACACTCCCTGTGGCAGTTTGCTTTGATTGCTGCATTAATGATGTTGCTACTGAGGTTTCTCAGGCATTCATCTCCAGTAACCCGGCATAACCTTGTCCTGATTGCGCTGCTGGCAATGCCGCTAACTTTTGGTTACACATTATTCAGTCAGTGGGTGGTTTTTTCAAGAGCGCAGCAGCTTGTTTCGCTTGGCTTTGAGGATGTGGTCTGGTTAACTCACCAGGGCAGCACTTCATTTTTTGCGGTTCCGAAAAATTACCCGGTATTCCTTGAAAAGTTTGATGCTTTCACACCAATGATCTTCCTAATCTATCTCGCAGGCATAATCCTGTTTTCATTGAGCGGTTTGGCTGGTTATATCAGGCTTTTCGTTTACAAAAACCGTTATTCTTATCCTTTGCCCGAAAAATGGGTTGATAGAGTTTCAGACTTGATCTACAAATCAGGGCTTAGGCTAAATGTACAACTATTTATCTCTTCGCGCATCAGCGTTCCCTGTGTGGCAGGGTTCATCAAACCGGTGATATTGTTACCTCTGTCTTTCTTTTCAGGCTTAACACCGGCTCAGATTGAGGCCATTCTTTTGCATGAATTCAAACATATCAAACGCCTTGACCACTATGTTAACATGTTGCAGAATATCCTTGAAACACTATTGTTTTTTCATCCGGCAGTATGGTGGGTTTCTAATCAATTGCGTAATGAAAGAGAGAACTGCGTTGATGAGTGGGTTGTGAAAACCACCGGCAAACCAAGGGTATATGCTGAAGCCCTGCTTTCGATGGAAACCGAAAAACTCAGTGCTATTTTGCAGCCTGCTATGGCGGCTGTTTCAGGTAAGCACCAATTATTCACACGTATTAAAAACATAATGAACATGAAAACACGAAAAATCAATTCCGGACAAAAAATCGCGGCACTGCTGCTTGTTATTTCAGCAGTTGTATCGCTGGCCTGGATCAATCCAGCCTTTATCACTGTGACCCCAACAAATTCCGATCTAATTACAGAAAATAATATCTCTTTAGCCTCCAACGCCAATCCTTTTACAGAACCGGTTCCCGACACCGTTATCAGGAAAGAACCTGAAAACATTTGCTTACAGGATGGAACTACAGTGTTGTGGAAGGATCTGAGTGAAGAGGACAGGAGGGATATTCAGAGGGTAATTGAGGAAGCACGGCTAGCCGTCTCAGTGGCGAAGCTCGAAGTGATGGAACATTTCAATTCGGAAGAATTCCAGGAAGAAATGCGGAAAATGAGAGCTGAGGTTGCCGAGGCAATGGAAATTGCGAGGCAGGAGGTAGAAAAGATTCAATCCGAAGAATTTAGAAGGGAGATGGAAACCGCCCGCGAAGAAATTCGCAAGGCCATGGAGCAGATGGATAAAGAGGAAATGCAACAAGCGAGAGAAGAGATGAGGAAAGCAATGCAGGAAATGGAAAATATTGACTGGACGGAAATAAACAGTGAAATCTCCAAAGCATTAAAAGAAGCGTCCATATCAATGGAAGAAGCTGGAAAGCTACTTCAGGACCTGGGACCAATACTGAACGAAAGTCTGCATCCGATTGAAATTGAAAAGATCATAGAAGAACTCAGCAAATCATTGAAAGAATTGAACGTTGAACTCGACGAAGCCATTGAAGAGCATGAAGAAGATTTAAACTGACCTGGATCAAATCTGAAAATTTCTTAATCCCGGTACATTGATCCGCCGGCTTTTTCACAGGGTTTTAATCTCTGCCTGAGGCAGGGATTTAGACCCTGATTTTTTTGAAACATAAAAATGATTCATGGGATTGCCGAACCGCGCCAGCATCCGGATAGCTGTTATACAGTCAGTTAATCCCAAAATATAATAATTGCTTTCAGTTTAGGTTATTAAAGGGCTAAGGCTTCTCACCTTTCAAAAACCTTAAACCAACCTTATGAAACCATTTATCATTGTGCTTTTCATGGCAGCCCTGTTGGGTTGCAGCAATCAGGAAAAAATAGATTACCAGCAAATTGAGTCATACCAGGACCATAGTGTTCCAACCCTGGAAATGGACTTAACAGACACCTCGAGAGTATTATTGATTTTCCCCCATGCCGACGATGAAATTGTAGTGGGAGGGTTAATCATGTTTCTTAAAGAACAGGGTGCATCAATCCATTTGCTAACCCTCTGCGGGCACAACGAAGCCCGTGGGCAGGAATTGAATTGTTCAGCAGCCCGGTTAGGGATTGAAAAAGTGGATGTTGCAGGCCTGGTAAACAATACCTGGGATGACATTATGGAAGATAAAATTCTATTCTGGTACGATCAGGAAGATAGCATAAAGCGCATTATCCAAAACAAAATCAATGACTTCAAACCGGATGTACTCGTGACTTACGATACAGAAATTGGCGGTTACGGACATCCCGAGCACAGGATATCAGCACAACTGACCGAAGATTTATTTCTTGAGAATAAGGACAATCCGGAATTCCGGCCAAAGCATTTACTGCAACTTACTCTTTCTGATAAGCTTGAAAGCTTCTTCGTTGCAAAATCTCCGGGATATGAATGGGCTAAGAAACTGACCGGAAGCGATGGGCTCCCGGATCCTGATTTTGCCCTGGATATCAGGCCTTACTGGGAAGCTAAAAATGAGGCGGGACTTTGTTATCAGTCACAGATAAAGATTTTAAGAAAATTTTCCCTCGTGTACGATGAGGAAAATAAACAAAGCCATATAAATGCCTTCAGCAAAGAGTATTATACATTGCTAAAAAGATAAAATCCATCATGTGTTAAAAAATTAGTTTATGGAAACGGTTGCCGAATACATCATGACCTTCCCGGAAGAAGTGCAGATGCTTTTAAATCAGATTCGAACCATTATCATAGAATGCGCTCCTGAAGCCATTGAGAGCCTGGCATATCAAATGCCATCGTACAAAATCAATGGGAGACCGCTTGTTTATTTTGCAGCTTTTAGAAACCATATCGGGTTTTATGCAACACCTTCGGGACATGCTGAATTTAAAAAGGAGCTTTCAACATATAAGCAAGGCAAAGGCTCGGTGCAGTTTCCTTTTGATAAGCCCATTCCTTTTGATTTAATCCGGCAAATTGTTGCTTTCAGGGTGGAGGAAAACAAGACAAAGTCAAAAAAACGGTCAGGATAAACAGAGGAGATTTTCGATTTCGGATTTCATCATAAAGATTCAAGATTCAAAATTTCATATTCAAAATTCAGTTTCCTTCTGAGTTTGCTTTTTTATAGCGGGCAAAAAGGCAGTCAGCATTCCAAAATGTAGCTGAAATTTATAGAATCCTGCTGTCAACCGTGGCTTTAGTGATTTGTAAAAAATACTGATAACCAATAAGTTTAATTACCTTTGCCGGATTATAAATCAACCATACAATTAGAATGATGCGTGAACTCAAAATAGGTGGATTAAGCATCCCCATCCCAATTATCCAGGGCGGTATGGGTGTTGGTGTTTCAATGTCGGGCCTGGCTGTAGCCGTTGCAAACGAAGGGGGAGTGGGAGTTATTTCTGCCGCAGGCCTTGGACTTGTGCACCGGAATCCCGCACTTGATTTTGTGGAAGCCAACATCGAAGGTTTAAAGCAAGAGATCAGAAAGGCAAAAGAAAAAACACAAGGGGTCATTGGTGTGAACATCATGGTGGCCATGTCAAATTTCGCCGAACTGGTTCGCACCGCCATAGCTGAGAAAGCCGATATCATTTTCTCAGGCGCCGGATTGCCTCTTCAATTGCCCGAATTTCTCAAATCCGACAGTCTTACCAAATTAGTGCCTATTGTTTCATCAGGCAGGGCGGCCAAACTCATCTGCGAGAAATGGAAAACGGCCTTCAATTATCTGCCCGATGCATTTGTGGTTGAAGGCCCAAAAGCAGGCGGTCATTTGGGTTTCAAGAAAGAAAACATTGATAATTCGCATTTCACCCTCGAGGAACTGGTGCCGGAAGTTGTAAAAGAAGTAAGGTTTTTTGAAGAGAAATATCAGAAAGAAATACCTGTAATAGCCGCCGGTGGCATTTATACCGGTCAGGATATTTACAACATCATGCAAAAAGGCGCCAAGGGCGTTCAACTGGGAACCAGGTTTGTAACTACCGTGGAGTGCGACGCTTCACCAAATTTTAAACAAACTTATATTGATGCCGTTGAAAGTGACATGGAAATCATAAAAAGCCCTGTTGGCATGCCAGGCCGGGCTATTCACAACGATTTTATTGCCAAGGTAAACCAGGGAGAAAAAAAACCAGTTAAATGCCCCTACCATTGCATCAGAACCTGCGATGTGTCAACTACTCCGTACTGCATCATGGCTGCCCTTTTCAACGCTTATAAAGGCAACATGAAAAGCGGTTATGCTTTTGCCGGCAGCAATGCTTACCTGGCAAATAAAATATCAACAGTAAAAGAGATTTTCCACGAGCTGATGACTGATTTTCGCGCAGCCATTAATCGCTCAGAAACAACTGCGTGATTTTCACGAAATTTTGAACACAACAAAAAAGCCTGGCGGGTCGCAACCTGCCAGGCTTTATATAATTTACAGCTTATAATTTATCGTTTGATGATTTTCTGAACGCTAACATCATCGCCATTGAGAACACGAACGATGTACATTCCATTGGGCCTGTCTTCAAGATTGAAATGAAGATTGGTTTTGCCGCTCAAATTGTCGGTGAAAACTCTTTCGCCCATGGTTCCGAAAATCTCAACTATGGTGGGAACCTCATTATCAAAGCCGATCAGATTCAGGGTGAAATTGCCTGATGTTGGATTTGGGTAAAGATTGGTTGATTTACCTTCAGCAACTTCATGAATGGGCTCGATAAATGACTCATCCTCAATTGAAAGTAGGTTTGGAGGGTTGCAGAAGTCGCCATTCGGGTCAATAAAGAAATGCCCGTACGAACCTGCATGAGCCCTGAAACCATCTTTTAGGATTATACTATTTACTGCCGCAAGCTCAAGGCTGGCTCCGCTTTCAAGAAGGAAATTGGTTCCGCCTCCGGCAAGAACAACCTTATCTTCTGAGTCGAAGCATGCAGAGTTTCCATCTTCGATCACGAGATTTGGTGAGTTGTATTCGAACGGGAAGCCAAAGAATGGATAGCCATCGTTATCGCTGTAAGCAGCATCCTCAGCCCATAAATGAATGAAGTTCCAGGTATTAAAAGTGTTGGCGTCATACGGTGAGGTCATTTCTGCAGTGGTTCTGCCAAGCCCCCCATCACTTGTAAGCCTGCCGGATGTTTGTGTGTCCCAGTAGCTGTTTGAAGTTGTGGCTGAAGAAGAGGAGCCTGTAAGACCGCCAACCGACGAAGTACCTGATACTGCTCCCGTTGAATATGAGTTTATAATATCAGCATAATAATTCCATCCCACTAAGCCACCTACCCTTGCCAAACCTGTAATGCTGGCCCTGCTGTAACAATCTGTTATTAAACCGATAGATGTACCTAACCCATCGTTGATACCTGCAATCCCGCCTGCATCTCCTGAAACGGTGTTTGTAACTGAGCCTGTAGAATAACTTGTGAGGATAGTTCCATTGTTATAACCAGCCACAGCCCCCACATACCTGCCACCGGTAATATCAGCATCAAGAATGCTTGTTCGTGATATCCTGCCGGCGGGAGAGGTAAGCCCAAACAAGCCAATGTTGCTTGTTGCAGGCCTGTTTATAAACAGGTTTTCGATCACGAACCCATTACCGTCAAAAAATCCATGAAATGGACTGGCAGTGCTGCCAATTGGTAGGAATCCGGTTCCAGTGGTCATATCGGTTTTAAAATCTTCCCAGTTACCTAATTGTTCGTAGCTGTTGTCATCGTCAAAATCCAAATCATTCATTAGGATGTAATGAGCTTTCAGGTTATTTCTGATATTATCCAAGTCCTGAATAGTGTGTATCTCAACTGGCAGTGGACCAGGTAAAGGTGATTGTGTATTATTTATAAGATAGGGATAAGATGCCTTTTCAACAATTGACCAGATATTATCAAAATCCCACCCGGAGAATGCTAATTCAAGTTTCATTTCCCAGATCGTGAGTGACGCACCCTCAGTGCTGGAATTTACTGCAGCAGTTTCAAGGTTCCAATAGCTATTTAATGAGGTACCTGCTGAAGTTGTACCGACCAATCCTCCTGCTTCGCTTGGGGATGAAACAGCACCGGCTGCATAGCTGTTGATAATTTCTCCATAATAATTCCATGCTGATAAGCCCCCGGCACGGGTTGAACTCGCATGGGCATTAGCCAGCGAATAGCAATTGATAATCAATCCGGGGTCGGTAGCACCAAGCCCATTGTTGATCCCGACCAAACCACCGGCAGTTTGAACTGCCATCACCTCGCCGGTTGAATAACTTGTTGCAATGGTTCCATGACTGTAGCCCTTGATGGCACCTACATAGTACCTGCCTGTAATATTCACGTCTGTCACACCCAGGTTCCTTACCTCACCAGCGCCGTTGCTATAACCGATCAATGCAATATCATCAGCGGTTGGCCTGTTAATATACAAGTTACTAATTGAATAACCATCGCCATCAAGCAAGCCATTGAAACGGTTTCCTGTTACGCCTATGGGAGCGAAGCCTAAACCAGTAGTTACAGATGTTTTGAAGGCTTCCCAACCACCAACCGGATCATAACTGCCATCATCATTGAAATCGAGATCTTTAGTGAGTATATAATGGCCATGCATGAGGTTGCGAATATTGTCAAGGTCCTGAATACTGCTTACTTCAAAAGGAATAGGGGCTGGAGGCGGTACCTGCGTATTTTCCTGCAGGTATGGATAGGATGAACCAGGATTTATTGCCCATATATTAGCGAAATCCCAGCCTGAAAAGGATGAGGCTTGCTTCATCTGAGCCATTGTTAAACCATCCCCACCGTTACTGCCTACCTGGGCAGAGGTTTCAGAATTCCAATAACTATTGGTGGTAGAACCTGAAGATGAAGTTCCGACCAGTCCTCCGGTGTTACTGGGAGATGAAACACCACCGGTAGCATAGCTATTAATTATTTCGCCATAATAATTCCAGCCTGAAAGTCCACCGGCTCTTGATGAACTTGCTTGAGCATAGGCCTGAGAGTAGCTGTTCTTGATAAGGCCGGGATCGGTAGCAGCAAGCCCGTTATTAATACCTACAAGCCCGCCGGCAGTTTGAAACGCTTCAACAATACCTGTTGAATAGCTAGTTGAGACGGTACCATGACTATATCCAACAATGGCGCCTACATAATACTCGCCGCTAATATTTACGTCTATCACACCCAGGTTCCTTACTTCACCCGCACCGTTGCTATAACCTATCAATCCTACTTCATCGGCAGTTGGCCTGTTAATATACAAGTTACGGATCGAATAACCATTTCCATCAAGCAATCCGTTAAACCGGTTTCCCGTAACACCTATGGGAGTAAAGCCCTCCCCTGTGGTTACAGAAGTTTTGAAAGCTTCCCAGCCGCCAATCGGATCATAGCTGCTATCTTCGTTAAAGTCGAGATTCTTTGTCAGGATATAGTGGCCATGCATGAAGTTCCTGATATTGTCAAGATCCTGAATACTGCTGACCTCAAAAGGGTTCGGGCCTGGTGCCGGCGTTTGCTGGCTGCTCTGAAGGTAAGGATAGGAAGAGCCGGAATTAATTGCCCAAATACTTCCGAAATCCCAGCCTGTAAATGAAGATGCCTGCTGCATTTGAGCCATTGTTAGTCCACTGCCAGCGGCACTGGAAACCTGAGCTGAAGTCTCGGAATTCCAATAACTATTGGTAACAGTTCCAACAGATACTGATCCAAGTAACCCACCTGAATTACTGGGAGCAGAAACGCCTCCCGCGGCATAACAATTTGTGATGGTCCCATAATAATTCCATGCTGCCAGGCCTCCTGCTCTCGAAGATGAAGCCCGTGCATAAATCTGCGAATAACTATTGGAGATAGCCCCGGTATTACTACCATTTCCATTGTTGTAGCCCACAAGTCCACCAGCACTCTGAAACGCTTCAACAATCCCAGTTGAGTAACACAGGTTAACAGTACCTTCGTTATTTCCTACCAAAGCACCAACGTAGTATCGGCCAGTTACGTTCACATCAACAACTCCAGAGCGGCTGATTACAGCCGTTGCGCTGATGTAACCAAATAACCCGATATCATCACTTAAACTCCGGTTAATGAATACATTTGAAATAGTATAACCTTGTCCGTTATAATTTCCGGTGAACTTTGCAGAACTTTTACCTATAGGTTCCCAACCGTCACCGGTGTTATAAGGGGAAACATTCAGGTCAATGTTGGCAGTTTGAATAAAGTACGAACCTAACTGGGTTCGCACATTATTCAAATGTGTGGGCGTAGCAACAAGGTAGGGATCACCTATGGTTCCGGTTCCGCCACCAAACTGTGCGTACATTGTCATGGGTAAGCTAAGGGCAATAGCGAGTACCGCAACAATGTACCTGTTTGTAAAAATTTTCATAGTAATTTGATTTTTGGTTTTTAAACGCTGAATTGTAAAAAAATAGAATTTATTATTTCAGTGAATATTGCAGGTTGGAATAAGATTAGACTTGAAACCGGCAAATTACAATCGTGAATTCATGAATGTCCATTAGGTATGAACACCATATTTGCACTTGTGTTTACTTACCAAATGCTTGTTTAGCGTTAACGAAATGTTAAATTTTACATTTACTGGAACCTTCGTTATACTGATTGTCAGAAACTATGCCGGGAATTTTCCAGATCGACACCATGACAGGGTTTGAAAGCCAAATCCACAGACTTCACCAGCTTTCTTTTTATATTTGGACCCGGATGTAATCAAAACATCTGATCACCAAGCATTGCGCCTGGAATTATAGAAAATAAACTAATTTAGTCCCTCAGAAAACAAGCCGTTTCATGATACTGAATGCACTCAAACCACGAAAAGCGCTGAATAATGCGATTTTGAAATACTACCAATCTACAAAACCAACTCGACCAATTGGTTTACCAGTTTTATGGGTTGACGGAAGAGGAGATTGGGATTGTGGAGAAGGGGTGAGCTTTTAAAAATTAAACAATCATGGCAGAAATAAAAACAAAACAAACCGAGGCAGACGTTCACGAATTTATCAATGCGTTTGCCGATACAGTGCAAAAACGTAAAGACAGTTTTGAGCTTTTGAAGTTGATGCAAGATGCAACAGGGTTCGAACCAAAGATGTGGGGACCGTCTATTATTGGGTTTGGAAGCTATCACTACAGATCTGAACGAAGCCGGCAAGAAGGGGATTGGCCGCTTGTTGGCTTTTCGCCACGCAAAGCAGCCATTTCACTTTACGTTTATTCTGGTAGCCCGAAACACGAACATCTATTAGCAAATCTCGGGAAATTTAAAATGGGCAAAGCCTGTATTTATGTCAAAAAGCTTTCTGACATAGACCAGAATGAACTGAAAAAATTAATTTCGGAGACTATTAACTTTATGCAATCGAAATATGGGAAACCTTAAAATCGAAATCAAATGGGCGATCATTTTTACTGTGGTGGGATTGCTATGGATGCTGCTGGAAAAACTATGCGGACTACACAGCACTTATATTGACTATCATATTTATCTGACCAATTTGTTCGCAATCCCGGCAATAGTAGTTATGGTATTAGCGCTGAAAGACAAAAAGAAGAATTTTTACAACGGACAAATATCCTACAAGCAAGGCTTAATTTCAGGCATAATCTTGTCAATAATTATAGCTTTGCTGAGTCCGTTAGCTCAATGGATTACTTCGTATTTCATCACACCGGAATATTTTCCAAACGTGATAAAACGCTCAGTTGAAATAGGGTATTACAGCTCGACAGAAGAAGCCCAGGCAAATTTCAACTACGCGAACTATGCGAAACAAGGAGCTATTGGTGCTTTAGTTATGGGCATTGTTACCACCGCGATAGCAATGATTTTTATTCGTTCAAAATCTAAACATTGAGTCTGCTCCGAAAAGTTACAAATTGCTGATTTTTATCGTTTTTAGCCCCTGACCCCTAAAGGGGAAACGCTAAAAATCAGCAATTTGTGGAAGTCCCCTTTAGGGGATTTAGGGGCAGATTGACTTTTCGGAGTGGACTCAACATTAAAATATCAAGATTGCCTTCATTAGCGAACCCTGACAGGCTTGCGAACCAAAGAAATCAAAACCTGATCAGTGAATCATCATAACTTTCAGGTTTCTCATATCCTAGTAAATTCAAAATCGTTGCGGCAATGTTGGACAGGCCGGCATTGTTTGGTGCTTGCATTGTGTATTCATAATTGTAAGCCGGGTCAACAATAATAAAAGGAACAGGGTTGAGGGTGTGAGCTGTTTTTGGCGTTCTGATGCCATTTTTTTCTGTGTACATTTCGTCGGAATTGCCGTGGTCGGCGGTAACAATGGCGATGCCGCCAAGTTCTTCAACCACTGTGAGTAGTTTTGCAACACATTCATCCACGGCTTCAACTGCGATAATGGCGGCTTTAACCTTCCCTGAATGTCCAACCATATCTCCATTGGGGAAGTTCAACCGGCCAAAACGGAATTTGCCGCTTTTCAGCAGTTCAATGGTTTTTTCGGTGATCTCATAGGCCTTCATTTTCGGGGCTTTGTCAAACTCAATCCTATCGGATGGGATCTCAATATAAGTTTCAAGCTTTTGATCAATATAGCCCGAGCGGTTGCCATTCCAGAAATAAGTAACGTGGCCGAATTTCTGGGTTTCGGAAATGGCAAAAGAAGTCACACCTTCGGCACAAAGGTATTCGCTGATGGTATTATTAATTTCGGGTGGGAACACCAGGTAATTTTTGGGAATCAGCAGATCGCCGTCGTATTGCATCATGCCGGCATAATATACATTGGGAACACGTTCGCGGTCGAACTCACTGAAATCTTTCTCTTCAAAAGCGCGGGTAAGTTCAATGGCACGATCGCCCCGGAAGTTGAAAAATACTACGGCGTCGCCGTCTTCAATTGTCCCCACTGGTTTTCCTTCTTTATCTGCGATCACAAAGGAGTCGAGGTATTGGTCAATGATGCTTTCATCTTCAGCATAATAAGTTTCAATGGCTTCCTTTGCCGAACCAAACTTGCGTGCTTTGCCAAGAACATGTGCTTCCCAGCCGCGTTTTACGATATTCCAGTCGGCGTTGTAACGATCCATAGTCACATTCATACGGCCACCTCCGGAAGCGATTTTGTAATCAAAACCATAATCATTGATTTCATTGAGAACCTCTTCCAGCGCATCAATATATTTCAAAACGCTTTTGCCTTCCACATCGCGGCCATCGGCTAGCATGTGAACCCTGACTTTTCTCACACCTTCATTTTTACATTGTCTAAGCATAGCAAAAAGGTGTTTTACATGTGAATGTACATTGCCATCGGAAAGCAGTCCGATAAAGTGAACGGTTCCGTTGCTATTGTCTTTTTCGATAATACTTTTCCAAACATCAGTCTTGAAAATCTCACACGAATCCAGCGCATGGTTCACACGTTTGGCGCCTTGTGGTACTGTGCGCCCCGCGCCAATGGCATTGTGGCCGACCTCGCTATTGCCCATATCATCATCGCTGGGCAAGCCTACTGCTGTGCCGTGTGCTTTGAGTTCGGTATAGAGTTTTGAGCCAAAAAGTTTATCCAGGGTGGGTGTGTTTGCCATGCGAACTGCATTTCCGGGATAGTCTTTGCCAATGCCAACACCGTCCATGATGATCAGCAGCAGCGGTCCTTTGCGGCCATGAAAATTGTTCAGCTTTTTAAGGTTGAGATTTTTATCAGTTTTTGTCATGGTGATTTTATGTTTAATTTCGTGTTTGCAAAATTTTCAGTATTTGAGGGTGCAAAGGTAGGATTTGAATTGACGTTTTTTGATTTACGAATTACGTTTTTTGATTTAATGGAACGCTAATGACGCTGATTTGGCTGATTTTCACGAATAGTGTTGCCCGGCACTTTGAACCCGAAACCTTGAACCTGCAACTTTGAACCATAAACCTGGAACCTCAAACGCCGGACGCCGAACGTCGAACTCCTAAACGCATTAATTCTGCATCACAAAGAAAATGTACCTGACCACCTCACCAAGACTTATACGCTACCTGATGCCTCCCGGTTTGATCTGGGAAATCCCTGAAAAGGAAAAGGTATTGTATTTGACTTTCGATGATGGCCCCGTTGCCGGTGTAACTGATAAAACATTGGCAATACTTGATCGGTTCAAGGCTAAGGCTACTTTTTTCTGTGTTGGCGACAATGTTAGAAAACACCCTGAGATTTTCAAAAGGATCATTGAGGAAGGCCATGCGGTAGGCAATCACACCTTCAACCACCTGAATGGATGGAAAACACCAGCCGATGCATATCTCATCAATGTTCAGAAATGTGCTGAACAGCTTGAATCAAAGCTCTTCCGCCCTCCTTACGGGCGCATTACACGACAACAGGCAAGATTACTGTCAAAGAATTACAAGATAATCATGTGGAGTGTTTTAAGTGGTGATTTTGATCCGGCAACGAGCGCCCAACAATGTATAAATAATGTTTTGAACTCAGCAAAACCAGGATCTATCATTGTAATGCACGACCAGCAAAAGAGTGCGAAAACCATGTTGACGGCATTGCCTCAAATTTTAGAGCATTTTACAAGAAATGGTTTCAAATTTCAACCACTCAGGATGGATTAATCTCCTTTAACCTTCCTTTGATTGCTGAAGCCAGTCAAAGTTTGATGAGATTCGTTGCAGAACTGCAATTCAGCAAACTTGTCAGCAACCTGTTAATCATGTAATCATTTGCCATAATTATGTAATGCATCAGGCATTTTATTACATGACCTTTGCACATTGTTTGAAGAAAAACTAAAATGATAAACAAAATGAAAAAATTAAGTATAAGATGGGTATTGTATGTGTCTGTTACAGCTTTATTATTTGCAGGCCCCATAAATACCAAAGCACAGACAGGTGAAGTAGGCCTTAGGTTTATGCCAACATTCTCTGCCTTAAACATTAAGACTTCTGATGGTGGCACAATTAAGGGCAAACTAACAATGGGTTATGGTGGTGGGATACTTCTTGGGTACCATTTCTCTGAGCATGTCGGAGTCCAAGGCGAGATTATTTATTCCGCTATTGCACAGAAATACAAGGAAGAAGATGTTGAACGCGAAATTTTATTACGCTATGTGAACATTCCGTTGCTTCTATCTTTGAACACAGGTAAAACACAGCCTTTTAACTTTACTGTTGTTGCAGGCCCACAGATTGGTTTTAGTGTTGGAAGCGAGCTTACTGCGTCAGGCGGAAATGGTTCAGCAACTGGTGAAGCTGTATTGGCCGTTAGAAAAGGTGACCTTGGTATTGCTTATGGCGCCGGCTTAGATTTTGGGCTTAACAGTGCCAGTACACTTCGGATGGGTATTGGTTTCCGCGGTGTGATGGGTCTTATTGATATCAGCGATAATTCAAAGAACGCGAGCACCCAGGATTACTATGTGCTTGATAAGAACCGAATGAGAACCTACGCAGGATATATTGGGGTTTCGTACCTGTTTTAAGAAATAATGACGGCTGATGCCTGAATACATCGGCAACATTAACAAGGACCCGCTTCGTAATGAAGTGGGTTTTTATTTTATGCACTTGGTTTTATGTAAATCAGTATTTGAGTGATGCAGATAGGCTCTTTGCCAAATGCTTGTTGCCAAGTTTTCTCTGAAAGGCTTTTATCTGAAACGAATAAATTTCGCTTTTGAGAAGTCTTTTTCAGGCAATGTGTGAATGATGTAACATTTTGCAAAAGTTGTGTAAGATATCCATGTTTTCAATGAAATACCTTTGTGAAATCAATAATTACATCTAAAAATTAAATTTATGAGTTCAGGAAAAGTGTTATTAGGCGTTTTAGCTGGCCTGGCCGGCGGTGCATTGTTAGGAATACTTTTAGCTCCGGCAAAAGGTTCGGATACCCGCAAAAAATATATCAAAATGGGGACAGACTTCACCGATGAATTGAAAAACAAATTCAATGAAACCGTTGATGATATTTCCGATAAGTATAATGAAGTCAGAAGTGGTGCATCGGAGTTTGCCAGGAAGGCTCATAAATAAGCCGAAAAAGCTAAAAGTGGAGTTACCAACTTTTAAAATCTGTACTTTATAAAACAAAACTATGGAAGATGATGCTAACCGGTTTGAAACATTGCTTGAAAGAGCTATAGATTATAGCAAAACAAGCATAAAATTAGCCAAACTTCAGGCAGTGAAGGAAATTACTGACGTTGTTTCTACCTGGATACCTCATACCATAGTACTTGTTTTAGTTTCTACCTGCATTTTGTTTATTAGTCTGGGTCTTGCTCTGCTGATAGGCGAGGCACTGGAGAATATTTATTACGGATTTTTCATAGTTTCCGGATTCTATGGGATCATTGCGTTAGCGTTGCATTTCGTTTTCCATAAAGGACTCAAGAAATACTTTCTTCAATGCTTAGTCAAAAACCTATTTAATTAAACCCATATGGAAACAATAACTTCCATTGGCGAGCTTGACGCTACCATAGCGATATTGAAAGCTGAGCAAGAGTATAAGGAACATTTACTTT
The DNA here is from genome assembly GCA_014860575.1 of Bacteroidales bacterium. Lineage (NCBI taxonomy): Bacteria > Pseudomonadati > Bacteroidota > Bacteroidia > Bacteroidales > Bacteroidales bacterium. The sequence continues at coordinate 27,349 of JACZJK010000031.1, read as the reverse complement.
GGGATGAATTCTTTGGTGTAGTCGAAGGTCTGAAGCCAATCAACCTCCTTAAGGATACATTCAGGGAGGGGGCATCTTCTCTAAAGTTTGATGGTGTATTAGGGGCTATTGCAGGTGTAGCAGTGGGTTCCCTATCCAGAAGTGTTTTTGTTGGAGCCTCTTCAAATCTGTTCAGAAAACTCCTGGGTACTGCTTTACAATTTGGGGTTACCAATATTGTAGGCCGAAACACTAACAGAATAAGGACATTTGGCAATTTTATAGCACAACGCATCTTCAAAAGAAAAAAGGCAAATCAGGTAAACTATGACGGATAGTAAAAACTACTTGTCCATATTTGCAAAGGCAAGTGTATCGTTTATGGGTATTGTTACCCTGTTTATAATTTTGTACATAACCAGGGGAATAGTACTCCCTATTATTTTCTCAGTCATCATAGCCGTGCTACTTCACCCGGTGGTTAATTTCTTTATCCGGCTAAAAATCAACAGGGTGATTGCTATTTCAATAACCTTACTCATAACTATCGTTGTTCTCTCCGTTTTAAGTGTCTTGTTATTCAGCCAGGTAAGCCGGTTTAGTGAATCCTGGCCTTTACTGATTGATAAATTTACTGAGTTACTCAATGATACGATAGTATGGGCATCTGGTTATTTCGATATTAACCCACAGAAATTTCATATCTGGATAGCGGAAACGAAAACAAATATTGTCAATTCCAGCATGGACTCACTGGGAAAAACGATAGTTACTGTTAGCGGGTGGTTTATAGTGTTGTTTCTGGTTCCGGTTTACATTTTTTTGATCCTGTTGTACCAACCCCTTATTATTGACTTTATTCACAAACTTTTTAACACAAGCCAGCATAGTCAGTTGAACGAAATGATTACACAATCAAAGAATGTGATTCAGAGCTATCTTGTTGGACTTTTTATGGAATTTATACTTATACTGATTTTATATTTAATCGGGTTTCTGGTGCTGGGCATTCAATTCGCAATCCTTCTTGCTGTTGTAGGGGGCTTACTGAATATAATCCGATACATCGGGCCATTTGTTGCAATGTTGCTGTTCATGGCATTTGCTTTAGTAACCAAATCACCAGTTTATGTATTTTATGTTTTTGTTTTACACTGGATTATCCAGCTCCTTGATAATTTCTATATTGTTCCCAAGATTGTTGCTTCAAGGGTTAAGCTCAATGCGCTTTTCTCAATAATAATAATTATTTTAGGGTACGAATTATGGGGATTGTCGGGTATGTTCCTTGCCATCCCCTTGCTTGCCATTATAAAACTGGCTCTTGACAATATTGAACCACTAAAACCCTGGGGATTCCTGCTTGGTGATACAATGCCACCACTGATAAAGATAGAACCTTTATTTAGGAGATTTAAAAAAATACGAACACATTAAAGAATTTGAAAAGCAAATCAGTCGGATATAGCTGCAATGCTTATTGTGCTTTAGAGCATTGAAAGATTTTAAACTCTAAGCCAACTTTCTGAACAATGAAATCAAGCGTCATAAAATGAGAAAGATTATCCATGTACCAAAGGTAATTCCTACGATTCGTAATGCAACTGCAAAAACATTAAAGGCAACCACAAATACCATTACGAAAATCAGCGAGAAAACCCTTGCTGGCAGCGAAGATGCGGGCAACTTTTTAACTAAGTCTGCGGATGTTTTCCTGTTTATTTCACTTGCGTTTAAAGAAACCTTTAGCAGGGATTTTGAGTTCCGGGAGTTTTTCCGTCAATGTTTTCAGATTGGATATAAAACCTTGCCGCTCATTTCAATTACAGGGGCTATTATGGGTTTGGTACTTACCATTCAGTCCAGGCCGGTACTGCTGGATTTCGGTGCAGTTAGTATGCTTCCCGGTATGGTTGCGGTTTCGCTTATCAGGGAAATGGGACCGGTGATTACAGGCCTGATCTGCGCCGGGAAAATCGGCTCGGGCATGGGCGCTGAATTAGGCTCAATGAAGGTAAGTGAGCAAATTGATGCTATGGAGGTTTCTTCTACCAACCCCATGCGCTACCTTGTTGTAACAAGGGTGTGGGCAGCAACGCTGATGATCCCTATTCTAGTTCTTTATGCTGATGCACTTGGCATAATTGGAAGCTGGGCTGGCGCTAATATCAGGGGCGATGTACCTTTTGTGTTGTTTATGTCGCAGGCATTCAGCGCAGTTGATTTTAATGACCTGATCCCTGCTATTATTAAAACATTTTTCTTCGGGGCAGTAATTGGTCTGGTAGGAACCTACCAGGGATTTAACGCCGGCCGTGGAACTGAAAGCGTGGGTGTAGCAGCAAATAAAGCTGTGGTAGTAGCATCGCTGCTGGTAATTGTGGTTGACCTTCTTGCTGTTCAAATAACTGATATGTTCGTGATATGAGTACTGATAAAACAGATGTTTTGATGAACCTGGAAGTAGCTTCCAACAATGGCAGCCCGGTCATCGAAATCAGCAACCTGAGGAAAACTTTTGGTAACCTGGAAATATTGAAAGATGTTTCGTTGAAGCTTAACCAGGGCGAAAACCTGGTGGTGCTTGGCAAATCAGGCACAGGCAAATCGGTTCTGATAAAGTGTATTGTTGGGTTGTTGAGGTCTGACAGTGGTGTAATCAGTGTATTTGGTAACGATATAAATACATTGAGCCGTAAAGAAATGAACGAATTGAAGACGAAAATTGGTTTTCTTTTTCAAAGTGGCGCATTGTATGATTCAATGTCGGTAAAGCAAAATCTTGAGTTTCCATTGAAAAGGCTTAAAAAAAATCTTCGTGAAAAAGAAATCAATGAAAAAATAGATGAAGCCCTGAAAAATGTAGGCCTGGCTGATGCATTGAATAAAATGCCCTCCGAACTATCTGGTGGCATGCGTAAACGAATTAGCCTGGCTCGTACACTTGTAGTGGACCCGATGATCATGCTTTACGACGAACCCACAACCGGGCTCGATCCTGTTACTTCAGATGAGATAAGCGCATTGATCAATGAAATTCAGAAAAAATATAAAACCTCATCAATGATTATTACACATGATATAAGATGTGCCCAAACTACAGCAGACAGAATTGTGATGTTGGAAAGTGGAGAGGTTTATGAGGAAGGTACATTAGAGCATTTTACCAAGTCGAAAGATCAGCTCATTCAGGCTTTCTTCAAAGGATAACAGATTAATCAGAAATAACATAAAAGATATAGGATTGTCATGAAATCACATACACAACAATATAAAGTCCGACTTGGGCTTTTTGTCATCGGCGGAATAGCGCTCTTTGTGCTGGCCATTTTTATAATCGGTAAGCAGCAAAATCTTTTTAACCCGGTATTTAATGTTACCGCTACTTTTTACAACGTCAGTGGCTTGCAGGTGGGTAACAATGTCCGCTTCTCGGGTATCAATGTTGGAACCGTAAACAACATCAGTATCATTAATGATTCAACTGTAAGGGTTGACATGATAGTAAGACGCGAAATTCAGCAGTTCATAAAAGCCGATTCGGAAGTTGCCATTGGTTCGGAAGGGCTTATTGGCGACCGTTTGTTAATCATTACACAAGGTAGCTCTGATGCGCCAATAGTTGCTGAAGGACAGGAGCTTACTTCAAAAGAACCAATTGAAACTGATGCCATTATTGCAAGTTTGGCGGTAACATCAGGTAATGTGGAGGTTATCACTAAACAACTTGCCGAAATCATGATTGGTATAAACAAGGGTGAAGGAACGCTCGGCTTATTGCTTCAGGATACTGCTACCGCTAAGAATATTGACCAGACAATAGCGAACTTTAAAAAGAGTTCTGAAGGCTTGGATCAAACTATCGAGATAACCAAGGACAATGTATTTGCATTTATGGAGAGTCTGAAAGTCACTGCAGGCAAAACTGAAATTGCTTCGCAGGAACTTGGAGAGATCATGACAAAAATTAATAGCGGCGAAGGTGCATTGGGTATGTTAATTCAGGATACATTAATTGCTGTAAACATTAATAAAACCATTACGAACCTTGAAAGCAGTACAAAAGGACTGGATGAAAATATGGAGGCGCTTAAGAATAGCTTCTTGTTTAGAAGGTATTTCAGAAAGAAAGCCGAACGGGAAGCGCTTGAGAAACTTCAGGATGACAAAAATCCGGAGAAGGAAATTGAATTGGAACTGCCGGAGTGATGCTGTATTATTGTGCTGCAGTACTGCAATAATACAGTGATGCAGTATTGGGTTCCGGTGACTGAGCTTGTCGAAGCCTGGAGTACTGGAGTAAACATGTGATGCTGTAGCTTCATTGGGCTTTAAACTTGGGACTTGGGACTTTGAATTTTAGACTTTGAACTTGGGACTTTGAATTTTGTTCTTTGAATCTGAGACTTGATACTTGCTCATGTGGTTAAATATAAAATACATACTCGTGATTGTTCTGTTGTCAATGAGTTTTTCATCGGCAGCACAGAAGGATAATGACAAAAACGATTCCATCAAACTTTATTCAAATATTGAAACCTACTCAGAACGAAGTGGGTTTACGCGGCTCATGTACCGCCTGTTTTTCAAGCCGGTAACCAAAAGTTCGAAGAAAAGCAGACTGCCATTGCATGCAGAACAAATCCCTTACAGCTATTTTGAGGGTAAAACCATCAGAAAAATACATATCGTTACGCTTGATCCGTTTGGCAATTCAATTGGCGATACCATAATAGCATCAGAAAGTTTCATTTCAAAAACTGGAAATAAACTTCACATAAAAACCCACCAGCATGTAATTCGAAACCTGCTGCTTATTGCCGAGAATCAGGTTTTCGACTCATTGCTTGTAAGAGAATCAGAACGCCTTGTGCGTAAAAACACTTTTGTGAGCGATGTTTCATTTTATGTAAGCAGCAGTTCTGAGAACTCCGATATGGTTGACATTCACATCCGGGTGCTTGATACCTGGAGCATCATCCCGAATGGATCATACAATGCCGGCCGTGCAACCGTTGGATTGACTGAAGATAATTTTGTCGGCTTTGGCCATAAATTTCAGAACCAGTTTACCTGGAACACTTCAAACAATGCGTATGCTCACAATCATGGCTATTATATCCCGAATTTCCATAACACCTATATAAGCTCAGCCCTTATCTTCAGGAGTGAAGAAAACAAGGATTATGATGTAAGTTTCAAAGTTGACAGGCCGTTTTTCTCGTCTTTTGCGCGCTGGGGAGCAGGAGTATATCTGTCGCAACAATTTCAGCAGGACTTCTACCCGACAAATGATACGATACCCGGGAAGCATACGATCAGGTTTAACACCATGGATTATTGGGCGGGGAAAGCTACACCAATCTTCAGGGGACGCTCAGAAATTGACCGCACTACCAACTTAATAACCACGATAAGATACCAGAGAAATCACTTTCTTGAAAATTCCTATGTGGTTGAAAATGATGAGCCGGTTTTTGCCAACGAAGACTTATTCCTTGCAGGAATTACCCTGGCGGCCAGGCGCTATGTTCAGGATAAGTATATTTTTAATTTTGGCTTGACTGAAGATGTCCCGGTTGGGAGAATTATTAGCCTTATTGGTGGATTTCAGCTAAGAAACAATCAAAAAAGACCCTATATTGGAACGCGTTTTACATTAGGAAATTACTATTCAAGAGGTTACCTGAGCATAGATGCTGAATACGGTACTTTCTATCATGCTTCAAATTTTGAACAGGGTGCTCTATCAGCAAGTCTCAGTTTTTTCACAAACCTGATTGAAGTTGGAAAATGGCGGTTCAGGCATTTTGTAAAACCAGAGCTAACAATTGGGGTAAACCGTTTTGCCAACGATGGATTAACACTTAATGATGGATACGGCCTGACCGGTTTTAACAGCATGGGCATTTCGGGAACCAAACGCCTGTTATTAACTCTACAAACGCAATCTTACGCTCCATGGGATTTGGTCGGGTTTAATTTTGGACCCTTTTTATCACTCTCACTTGGCATACTTGCCGATGAAACAAAAGCATTTAAAAAGAGCAAAGTCTATTCGCAAATTGGTGTGGGTGTTCTGATTAAAAATGTTCACCTGGTTATCAATACTTTTCATGTTTCCCTGGCCTTTTATCCTTCCATCCCCGGTATCGGCAATGATATTTTGAGAATTAATTCATTCAGGACAACCGATTTTGGGTTTACTGATTTTGTGATCGGAAAACCTGAGGTTGTGATATTTCAATGATGCAGGGTCTTGTGTCTTAATCATTTCGATAAACTGGCAAGGTTTTATTGCCATTAAATAACTGTGAATTATGTAAGGTTATGATGAAATTGTGTAATACTTTCAGTATGTGTAGTGAATATCTTTGTTGCTGGTAAATCTTTAAAACAATCAGTTAAGATGAAAAAGTTATTGTTTTATTCAATGGCAGTGCTGGGGTTGTTAGCTATAGGTTCTATGCAATTAAAAGCAGTGCCGGAAAGCAGTTCAACTCATGATGTGACTACCGATAATACTACGTCAGATGCGGTATACTCCCTGCTGGCCAGGCTTGACGAAATAAAAGCCATGGATAAATCGGTGATGAGCCCATCAGAAAAGAGAGAATTACGCAAAGAGGTTCGCAGCATTAAAAAAGAACTAAAAGAGCTTGGCGCCGGAGGATATATCATAACCGTTGCCGCATCAATAATTATTATTTTGCTTCTGATCCTGTTGCTTTAGGAGGTTGCCAGTATTGGTATCAATTTATTCACACATTTTAAAATTAAAATTATGGGAAATCTACTTTACATCGTCGCAGTTGTGTTAATTATTCTTTGGGCAATTGGCTTTCTTGGCTTTAGCGCCGGAGGTATCATACACGTTCTTCTTGTTATTGCCGTCATTGCCATTATATTAAGGCTTGTTCAGGGAAGAAGAGTCTGACCCCAATGCAGCATTAGGTACTTCTGCAATTGGAATAATGCTGAATTATTCATGCTGAAGAGAACATCTTTTTACAATTATGAAAAGCGAGAAACATCAATCCAATGCATCATTTCATCAGGGTGAGGAGTCCTTACGGACTTCTATGATACCATATGATTTGCCTGCATTGGTAAAGATGTTAAAAATCAGCAATTCATGGGAAAAGGGAGAGCTTTGTTCTACGGTATTATTGAAAAGTCCGGTTAAGCAAATTGTGCTGGCCGCCATGCCTGAAGGAACGGAAATTACATCAAACAGATCGGATGACCCAATTACCTTACAAATCATTGAAGGAAGTTTGATGTTAAAAACCCGAAAACAAAACCGATCGCTCAATAAAGGGCATTTGCTTACACTCACTGAAAACACTAAGTTCCTGCTGGCATCAACTGAAGAGACCGTTCTACTAATTACCGTTGCAGCCAATGCAATGGCTACGGAATACAACGAACTTTATTAAAGCATTAGTGCTTGCGAAATTTTGAATGTAATGATGTTAAATCATATACAGTTGCTACAGCTATCAGTTCTTGTTTGAAAATAAAATGAAAATAGCACTATCATTCGATTAGCTTTTAGGGTGTTTTGGATTTTTTGAATTACAAAGCATCCTGCTTAGGATAGAGCTGAAATACTAACTAAATAACCATCAAAATCATGAATTTTTCTACCCAGGTTCTTTCCAATACAATCAATTATCCTTCTACTTCAATTAATGGTAATAAAACCAATTTATCTAAAACGGATATCGCTTTTGATGATGAGGTAAAGGAGACTTCTTTCATGTCGAAATTGAAAGAAATGAAAGAGCAAATAGATAAGCTGGAAGCGCTTGCCGAAGTAAGGGAAAATGAGATTTCTCAGATTGTTTCAACAAGAAATAAGTTCATCGCACTCATATCGCACGACTTACGTGGCCCTTTCAGTTCAATAATGTGTGCACTGGATTTATTGAAGCTCAAACTAACGCGCAGGAATATAAAGGACATTGAAAGGTATGTTGACATAGCTACTGATTCAGCAAACCGAACCTTACATCTTCTTGATGACCTCTTAACATGGACCATCTCGCAAAATAAAGAGAATTGCTTTCGCCCCGTAATGATTAATTTGCATGAAGTGATAAGCGGGGAGCTAAAGGGATTCAAATTTGCAAGCATGCAAAAAAGAATTACCCTGTGCCGGAAAGTCTCGGAAAATCTTATTGTCAAGGCAGACCTTCAAATGATTAAAACAGTTATCAGGAACCTTATTAGCAATGCGATCAAGTTCACACCTAATGACGGTATAATAACTGTGAGTGCAACGGAAAGCAAGCAGTTAATTCAGATTTCAGTAAAAGATAATGGCATTGGGATTTCCGCGGCAGACAGAAAAAGCCTGTTTGATCCTAAAAAGATTCACTCCATGCCCGGCACCAATAGTGAAACTGGTGTTGGTCTGGGGCTGTTACTGTGCAAGGAGTTTGTTGAAATGCATGGCGGGAAAATTTGGGTTGAAAAGGCCGGATCAGTTGGGAGCGAATTTAAATTCAACCTGCCAAAGGCAAGAATTAATAAAACAGACATTCAAATTTCACAAAATAATTGAAAACAAAGTTGAAAATTCAGGTGATTAAGAAAATCGTTTTTTTGTTATTTATAACAACCTCGGCATTTGCATCAGCAGGTGGTGATCTCAACCAGTCTATCAGGCTTTTCATTGGTGACAAAACAATTGATTCGCGATATACAATCCAGGAAGAATATCTTTATTCAGGTGAGCTGCTGAACCACTTCTACCTGGGCAGAATGTTTCAACCTGCATGGATCAGGAATAATACTTTAACCCAAAATGGCTATGATCTGCTGAATTATATCCGGCAGGTTGACAAGCATGGACTTGAGCCACTGGATTATCATTTGGTGCTAATAGAGAAGTTAGTTGAACAAGCCCGGTCTATTGTACCCATGTCCACCGAAGAGATGATGCATGTGGATGTCCTGCTCACAGATGCCTTCATTATTTTGGGATCACAACTATATTATGGCAAGGTTGACCCTTCAAAAGAGGGTGTCAACTGGAATATGGAGCGCAAAGCTGCTGAACACAGAATTGACCAGAAATTGGAACAAGCATTATTGAAGAATGACATTGCACATTCATTGGATTCGCTTGCACCACGGTACAGTTCGTATTGGATGATGCATAAAGAACTGGATTTTTTCCTTGGGTTAAACAAGCAAGTATGGCCGGAAATCCGGATACTTGAAACCATTCATCCCGGCGACTCTGGCATAGTCATTCCTATGCTCAGGCAAAGGATGATAATGCTGAGATATTCGTTGACTGATAGCATTTCCCTGAATTATGATGAGGAATTTGTTAACCAGATTAAATTGTTGCAGTCCGACTGGGGCTTAAATGCTGATGGTGTAATAGGCGATGGTACAATGGCTGCCATAAACAGCGACCCCGGTAAGCTCGTTGGCCAGTTGAAAGTCAATATGGAAAGGTTCAGATGGCTGCCCGTACAATTGACGGAGAAATATATCATAGTAAACATTGCCAATCAAAGGCTTGATTTTATTGATCGCACAGATACCCTTCTTTCAATGAGGGCAATTGTTGGAACAAATTACCGGAAAACACCAGTGTTTGGTGCAAAAATGACCTACCTGGTTTTTAGCCCTACATGGACAGTTCCTTCAACCATATTGAAAGAAGATGTAATTCCGCAATTATTAAAAGGCCCCGGGTATCTCAAGCAGAAAGACATGATACTGTTGAGGTTTGATGGTTCGCAAATAGCTTACAATGACATTAATTGGTCAAAAATATCAGTTGATAATTTCCCCTATATGGTTCAGCAAAATCCAGGGCCTCAGAATTCCCTGGGCCGCGTGAAATTCATGTTCCCTAACTCTTACGATGTATATATACATGATACACCCTCAAAAGGAGTATTTACCAAAGACGATAGAGCTGTTAGTTCTGGATGCATAAGGGCGGAATCACCCTATGATCTTGCCTTGTTGCTGCTATCAGATATGCCTGAATGGACGCCGGAAGTGATCCGCAAGGCCATGCAACAAAAAAAGGAGAAAAAAGTGGTTCTTAAAACGCCGGTTGATGTGGTAGTAATTTACCTGACAGCATGGACGGATGGAGAAGGACGGGTGCAGTTTAGAAAAGATCTTTATGAAAGGGACGAATTATTGTTAAAGGCTTTAAACCAGAAACCGGAAGGAATCAGAGATGCTGGGTATCCAATTTAATGCTTGCAATTTTACTGATTATCTGTGATTTAGAAGTGTAACTATCTTTCGGCACATAAATAAAAAGGCAGGAACCATCTTTAATGGTTTCAATAATTTCCTTACTCAATTGAGTTGGAACGGCGGGGCAACCGTGACTGCGGCCAAGCCTGCCATGTTTACTGATAAAGTCTGGTGTAACATAATCAGCACCATGTATGACAATAGCGCGTTCGCGTGCTTTATCGTTGATTCCTTTTTCGAGGCCGTTAAGCTTGAGTGACAAACCATGTTGTCCAAAATAAGTCTCACCAGTAGTATAGAATCCCGGACTGCTGGTAAAGGAGCCCGGAGTGTTTGAAAAATTTTCTGCCATTAGTTCACCTGAGTTGCGGCCATGCGAAACGAGAGAATGAAACAAAACTTTTGCCTGATCAAGATCAATAACCCATAGGCGTTCGCTGGTAGATGGAAGACTAAAATCAATAATCGTTATTACTTCAGGCCGATTGATAAAGTTATCCTGTTTAAGCAAATCGTATCCTGAAAGGGCTAAGTGAAGCAGATCAAATGCAGGAAGCGCAACATCATTACCTTCCTGTGTTAGCAAAAGCTTATCAATAAGCCCGTATGTGATCACTTTATGATCGTCAGCAATTGCATCAGGTCTTAAGAATGTTGCCGGGAAAAACAGCAGTAAGAAAAGCAGGGATTTTTTAACCATTGCTGGCAAAGATAATTCTTTTATCTATAAATGTGTGAATTATGTAACACTATTAAAAAGTTGTGTAACAATTTATTAATTAACAGAATTTACCTTTGCGCAGTACCACTACGTTTAATTGCGCTTTAAGCAAGATTTTATGTCTTGTCAGCTTTCGGAAGAAAGTAAAAGAAGTTTACGTGGAATCGTTGTTCAAAAATAAATCAATAAGCACTTTAACTCCTACAATGATGAAAAAGTTTTTGCCTTTAATACTGATCACCGGTCTTTTGACCGGATGCGTTTTAAATATGGTAACCGGACGCAAGCAATTAAGCCTGGTGAATGAATCCGAATTGCAGGTTTTAGCTGTGACCCATTACAATGACTTCCTTGATGAAAGCAATGTATTAAGTTCCGGCAATAAAGATGCTGCAATGGTACGCCGAGTTGGAGAAAGAATTTCAAATGCAATAACCAGGTACTACAACAGCGAAGGAAAATCAGCGGTAGTGGAGGGGTATAACTGGGAGTTTAACACCGTTGAAAACAAAGAGGCTAATGCATGGTGTATGCCGGGAGGAAAAGTTGTTGTTTATACCGGCCTTTTGCCATTAACTCAAAACGAAAACGGGCTGGCAATTGTAATGGGTCATGAAATAGCTCATTCCATTGCCAAACACGGCAGCGAAAGAATGAGCCAGGGTTTGGTGCAGCAATTGGGCGGTGTAGCCCTTGAGGTTGCATTATCGCAACAACCTCAGCAAACAAAGGATTTGTTTTTGCTTTCATATGGAATTGGGAGTACAGTTGGGGCTATGTTACCCTGGTCGAGGCAGCAGGAAACCGAAGCTGACAAGTATGGGTTGATTTATGCAGCCATGGCTGGTTACGATCCACGGGAGGCAATTCCTTTCTGGCAACGAATGTCGCAGGCCGGTGGCGGAAGCCCACCAGAGTTTCTTAGCACGCACCCATCCGATGAAACAAGGATGAAGAAATTGAATCAGTTTATGCCCGAAGCTTTAAAATATTACAAACCAGCTAAGTAAATTTTAATTGGTTCAACAGGTTACCGGTTTGAAGCCTATAGAACATCTGGAATAGGCTTGTTGAATTTTACCAGGCTTTACGCTTACTACTTATTGTGATAAATAATTTGTGACTTTAGCTACTATCAAAATTATATACCGGGTTTTAATCAATCAATCACCTTAACAAAGAAATATGGATTCACTTACTAAAGAATTACTTAAGGAGCTCCTGCTAATAGACCGGGCGCCTTGTCTCTCGCTTTACATGACTACTCACAAGAGCCATCCCGACAATCTTCAGGATCCGATAAGATTTAAAAATCTTGTCAAGCAAATGGAAGAATCCTTGCTGCGAAAGTATTCGGCCGATGAAGCCCAAAAACATCTTGGGCCGTTCGAAGAGCTTATGGATGACAAAGATTTTTGGAATCACACTTCTGAAGGACTTGCTGTTTTAAGCGCCGACGAACTTTTTAAGGCCATAAGGCTTCCGATTGCTGTTGAAGAGTTGGCAGTTGTAGCCGATAGCTTCCATACCAAACCCTTACAAAAATATTTGCAATCCTCTGATAACTATCACGTTTTGGGCTTAAGCCTGCACGAAATCCGGCTTTATGAAGGAAATCGCCACTCTCTTGTTGAGATTAATGTCTCACCTGGGGTTCCAAAAACCATAACCGAAGCACTTGGAGATGAGTTGACTGAGAAACATACAACTGTTGCATCTTATGGAGGCGCCGGAGGAGATAGTACAAGCATGCATCATGGCCATGGAGGCCAAAGTGATGAAACAGAAAAAGATGCTGAACGGTTTTTTCGTGTTGTTGCTGAGGCTGTTGCGGAACACATTTCGAAGCCAACCGGCTGGCCTCTGGTGCTTGCTGCTTTACCCGAACACCACAGTCTGTTTCAAAAAGTAAACAAAAATCCGTTGGTTCTTCCCGATGGCATCATGATTAATCCAACATCTGTTTCAACTGACAAACTGGTTGAACTGGCCTGGGAGGCATTTGAACCGGTTTATTCTTTAAAACTTAAGAGCCTGGCCGAAAGATTTGAGCAGGCGCGCGCAAATGGTAAAGGAAGTGATGATTACAAAGAAGTAGCTGTCGCAGCTGTGGAAGGTAGGGTTGATACACTGCTGGTTGAAGCTGACCGGATAATTGCAGTGAGGATAACAAACCTGATCACTGGCAATACCCAGAAAAAAGATATGGATAACCCTAGAGTTGACGACCTGCTCGACGATATGGGTGAACTGGTTACAAAAATGGGTGGCCTGGTCATGGTTCTTCCACCTGAAAGTATGCCTTCTGAAACCGGTCTAGCAGCTATGTTTCGATATTGAGAAAATCGAAAATCCTGATAACGGAAACAAAACAACAAACACAGTATCACTGCATAACTGTATTACAGCATCACAAAAAAATAGCTTATGAAAATTCAAATTAATACAGACAACAATGCAACTGCCAGCGAAGAACTCAGAAATTCGCTAATGGAATTAATATCTGAACCTCTGAAAAGGTTCGATAACCAGATCAGCCGTGTGGAAGTTCATCTTTCAGATGAAGATGGCAGTAAGGACGGACATGAAGACAAACGATGTTTGCTTGAAGCCCGCCTTGAAGGCCTGCAGCCGCTTGCTGTTTCTGAGCAGGCAGATACTTATGAGAAGGCAGTAAAAGGCGCAGTGGATAAAATGAAAACCTCCCTTAGTACCATGCTTGGGCGATTGAGAAATTATTAAAATTGAGTTGTCTTTCTAAACATCCTAAACTCTAAACCTTCTAAACTTTCATAGCTTCTTGGCGAGATTTATTAATAAATAAGTTAAATTAACGAACAAATGAATAAAGAAAAAAAGGCTGTTGTTGCCAGGGCTGAGTATATTGAATCAGAACCCAATGTGCGCCTTCATATTACGGATGCAGGCAAGGGAAGGCCCATTGTGCTGATACACGGATGGCCGTTAAGTGATGAGATGTTTGAATATCAATACAACGATCTGGTAAATAATAACTTTCGTGTAATTGGCATTACGCTCAGAGGTTTTGGAAAATCCGACAAACCATTTGGAGCTTATGATTATGGTGTGCATGCTTTGGACTTAAAAAACATCTTAAACAAACTGGAAATAGAAGATGCAGTGATGGGTGGCTTTTCAATGGGTGGAGCAGTTGCCATTCGTTATGCATCAGTAGATGATGGAGCTCATGTTACGAAACTGGCCTTATTTGGAGCTGCTGCACCCATCTGGACACAGCGTGATGATTTTCCATATAACCTTCCGAAGAGTGCAGTAGATGAACTCATTGAATTGAACTACAAGGACCGGCCAAAGCTTTTAGCCGATTTCGCAAAAATATTTTCAGCTACTGAAACTTCATTGAATGAAGGGATTGGCAGTTGGCTGAACGGGATTTGTTTAAGCGCTTCTTCGCATGCAACGGCTCAATGCCTGATTGCATTGCGCGACACCGATCTGAGAGAAGATCTGGCAAAAATAAAAATCCCAACTTTGATCATGCATGGCAAAAAGGACAAAATATGCTCGTTTGATCTGGGGGAGCAAATGAAGGCTATGATTAAAAACTCACAACTCATTGCTTTTGAGAAAAGCGGCCATAGCTTGTTTCTTGAGGAAACCCGGAAATTTAATTCAGAGTTAATAAAATTTGCAAAGATTTGACCCACTTTCAGTAAACTAAAATGTAAAGGATAAAATTCATGAAAACACAAAAGTTAGACAAAGTACTCATCGCGATTGATTATGATCCAACCGCACAAAAAGTAGCTGAAGTAGGTTATGCAATGGCCAAATCAATGAATAATGCCAGGGTTTTTCTATTGCATGTTATTGGCGACCCTGTTTTTTATTCTTCAACGGCATATTCGCCGATAATGGGATTTACCGGTTACTCTGACATTGGCCAACTTCAATTGAACATTGACGAAGCGCTGGAAGATGCAACTTTACAATATCTTAATAAAATAAAACAACACCTTGGCAGTGAAGACATAGAAACCATCATTGAAGTAGGTGATTTTGCTGAATCAATTCTAAAGGCAGCCAATGACTTACATGCAGATATCATTGTTATGGGATCGCATAGCCAAAAATGGCTGGAAAAGATACTGGTGGGCAGCGTTACTGAAAAGGTGCTTCAACTTACAGAGGTCCCGCTGCTCGTTGTCCCTACCAGGAATCATGATTAATTATTAAAACAACACACAATGGCAAAAGAAAGAGAAGGAAAAGAAAAATCAGGTATGAAAGCCCCCGCAAAAACCCTGAAAGAAAAGAGGGCTGCAAAAGAGGCTAAACGGGAAGATAAACGTGCAGATAGCAAATACGCGATTCCTTTCAAACCTAAAGGTTCAGGCTTAAATTAAAACTATTACAGGTTTAAAAATCCTGTATCACAACCGGATGCAATGGGGTGAAGCAATCATCAATCAAATAGATTCAATATGTTCATTGACTATTATAAAATTTTGGAGATTGACAAAGTTGCTACTGTTAAGGACATCAAAAATGCATACAGAAAATTAGCCCGTAAGTATCATCCCGACTTAAACCCAAATGATAAAGATGCGAAAAGGAATTTTCAGCAAATCAATGAAGCCAATGAAGTATTGAGTGATCCTGAAAAACGCAGGAAATATGATCAGTACGGAAAGGATTGGAAACATGCTGAAGAATATGAAAAGGCACAACAGTACGAGACCAAATCATCAAGTCCGCATAGAACCGGGTATTCAGGAGCATACGCTGAACATGATTTCTCTGATTTTTTTGAATCTATGTTTGGTCGGTCAGCAAGCAAGAGTGGAAGCAGACAGATTAAATACAGGGGAGAAGATTATAACGCAGAGTTGCAACTTAACCTTATTGATGCTTATAGAACCCACAAGCAGACTTTAACAGTAAACGGAAAGCAAATAAGAATTACTATCCCTGCAGGAATTGAAAACGGACAAACAATTAAAATCGCCGGACATGGTGGTCAGGGAATAAACGGAGGGCCGAATGGCGATTTATATATTACCTTCTCCATTGCCAATCATCAAAAAATCAAACGCTTGGGTAATGATCTTTACGGTATGGCCGAGCTGGATTTGTTCACTGCGGTATTGGGTGGCGAAACCACTATTGACACTTTAAACGGACAAGTGAAAGTTAAAGTGCCTGCCGGGGCTCAGAATGGAAGTAAAATAAAGTTAA
Source organism: Bacteroidales bacterium (assembly GCA_014860575.1). Taxonomy (NCBI): domain Bacteria; kingdom Pseudomonadati; phylum Bacteroidota; class Bacteroidia; order Bacteroidales; species Bacteroidales bacterium. Next base: position 11,190 of record JACZJK010000031.1, on the reverse strand, counting down.
AAAATAAAGGGTTTCCAGTTTATAAGCAAGAAGGGCAATTTGGAGATTTATTCATAACCTGGAATATCAAAACTCCAACGAATTTAACAGAGAAACAAAAAGCATTATTTACTGAATTGGCTAGCTCGTAATCTTCAAAAGAAAAGCCATGCAAACAAAATGTTTAATAACTGTTAATGAACTTTGTGCTAAGCACGATATTGAGGTTTCGTTCATCAGCTCATTGGAGCAATCAGGATTGATAGAAATCATTACAGTTGAAGAATCAGGGTACGTAGACGCGGACCAGCTTCGACAACTTGAGAAATGTATGGGCTTTTATTATGATTTGGACATTAACCTTGCTGGAATTGAGACCATTACACACTTGTTGCAGCGCATAGAAATATTGCAGGATGAAATTTCGGTACTCAGAAACAGACTTCGTTTCTATGAGTAGCATGTGTGAATTATGTAACCCTTTGTTAGTTTCATGTAATACAAATCAATTTTAAGGAGCTTAATTTCGCTTCTCTAAATTCAATTATCATGGTGCAGAAAAAAAATAATACCCCAAATTTGTCAGACACAGAATTAAAAAGCGATGAAAGCAATTTGCCCGGATACCCAAGCTATCCAGCAACTGATGATATATACAGTAACTACCTGGAGGAGGAAGATATAAATCCTGAAGATATACTCAAAACCAAAGGTTCAGAAAAAGAAAATTTGGATGAATTATTACCTGGTGGAGATTTAGATGTTCCCGGATCAGAATTGGATGACGACATGGAAGATATTGGAAGTGAAGATGAAGAGAACAACTATTACAGTTTAGGTGGAGACGCTCATAACGATCTGGATGAGAACCACGGGTAATGGATCGGATCAAATTAGCCGTTTAACTCAAAACGGAAGAAGCGCTGAACATTACTCTATATAATTCTTAAAATTAGCTATTATGATAGAAGTCGAAAAACATGGTATCCTAATTTCAAAAACCGATTTTGAATTTGAAAACGATGGCGTACTGAATCCGGCAGCAATACGCGAAGGTGACAGCGTTCACATATTTTACAGGGCTGTTCAGAAAGGCAATTATTCCACCATTGGTTATTGCCGGCTTGCAGGCCCTTTGACGGTAGCAGAACGGTGGGAAAAGCCTATTATGATTCCGGAATTCGATTACGAAACGCAGGGTGTTGAGGATCCCCGTATTGTTAAAATTGATGATTTGTATTTTATGTCCTATACGGCTTATGATGGGTTAAATGCCCGCGGGGCTTTGGCAACTTCGAAAAATTTAAAGAAGTTCAAAAAGCACGGAATCATAGTCCCTCCAATTTCTTATGCTGAGTTCGTATTTCTTGCAGAAACCGCAGGAAAGGTAAATGAAAGGTATTACCGGAACCAAAAGTTTTACTTTCAGGAATCTGACCCTGAAAAAAAGATCATGCTTTGGGATAAAAACGTGGTTTTCTTCCCGCGAAGGGTTAAAGGTAAGTTGGTTTTCCTGCATCGGATCAGACCGGGCATTCAAATCGTTTCAATAGATAATTTAAAAGATTTAAATCAAGCTTTTTGGCAGAAATACTTCCTCAAGCTTGAGGATCATATAATTCTCGATCCTGTTTTTCAGCATGAAAGCAGCTATATCGGCAGTGGGTGTCCTCCAATTGAAACAGAATACGGCTGGCTTTTAATATACCATGGTGCAGAAGAAACTGATCATGGAATTGTTTACTCAGCCTGCGCTGCAGCGCTACTAGATTTAAATAATCCCGCAAAAGTAATCGCAAGATTACCGTATGCGCTCTTCTCACCAGAATTCGAATGGGAACGAAGAGGAGAAGTTAATAACGTGGTATTTCCTACTGGCAGTGCCTTATTTGAAGATACACTATTCATTTATTATGGTGCAGCCGATTCTGTAATTGCTACAGCCTCAGTGAGCCTATCGGCATTATTAGCAGAATTGTTAACTTATGCCGTTAAAGATGAAAAATAAAAAAGATTTCAACCAATACTATGTGGATGAAAGCAAATCAAATGATCTGTTTGAGCCTGTTAATAGAGCCTATCTGAATATTGATCCAAAAAAAAGCCACAAATATTCTGCTCCTTCTCCCGATCGCAATTTAGCCGAAATCCTGATTATCGCCTCCTATCCGCCGCGTGAGTGTGGCATTGCAACCTATTCACAGGATTTAAAAAAGTCGCTTGATAATAAATTCAGCGACTCGTTAACTATTAGAATTTGTGCGTTGGAAAACGGCGATGTCAAGTATCAATATCCCGATGAGGTTAAATTTACACTTGATACTTCATCTGTCAATGATTATAAAAAATTGGCATCAAATATTAATAACGACAGTTGCATTGAAATGGTTCTGATCCAGCATGAGTTTGGTTTGTTCAGAAAACAAGAAAAAGCATTTTTAAAATTCTTATACGAGATTTCAAAGCCGGTTTTGATAGCATTTCACACAGTACTTCCCAATCCTGGCGAAGAACTTAAATCAAAAATCAAAGCAATTACCACAGCCTGCGAATCAATCATTGTAATGACTCATAATTCTGCTGAGATTTTAACGTACGATTATGGTGTTGATCCTAAGAAAATAAATGTAATCGCTCATGGTACCCATTTAGTGCCACATTTGAGTAAAGATTTATTGAAGCAAAAATATGGGTTTAAGAACCGGAAAGTCCTTGCAACATTTGGATTGTTGAGTTCTGGTAAGGGTATTGAAACTACTATTGAAGCATTACCGGCTATTGTTAAAGATTGTCCTGAAGTGATGTTTCTTGTGCTTGGAAAAACTCACCCTGAAGTTGTAAAAAATGACGGGGAAACATATCGTGACAGTCTGGAACAAAAGGTAAAAGAGTACGGACTTAACAACCATGTGACATTCATTAACAAATATCTGGCACTGCCCGTTTTGTTGGAATACTTACAGTTGACTGACATTTATCTGTTTACCGCCAACGATCCGAACCAGGCTGTAAGCGGCACTTTTGCTTACGCTATGAGTTGCGCATGCCCAATTATTTCAACACCCATTCCACATGCCAGGGAAGTTTTAACTCAAGACATGGGCATTATCTTCGATTTTCACAATGCACAACAATTAGCAATTGCTGTTAGTCGGTTGCTCAACGATGAACCATTACGAAAACATCTCAGTGTAAATTCATTGCAGAAAATAGTATCAACAGCCTGGGAAAATTCAGCCGTGGCTCATGCCATTTTGTTCGAAGAAATGAGTTTTGGTGTGATTGCTATACAGTATAACCTTCCGGTTATCAATATGGCGCATCTGAAACATATGACAACAGAAACCGGAATTATCCAGTTTTCGAAAATAAACCAACCTGATATAGAGTCGGGCTATACGCTCGATGATAACGCAAGGGCATTGGTGGCCACGTGTATGAACTTCAAATTGACAGCACATAAAGAAAGCCTGGATAGCATAAGTATATACCTCGGCTTTATCAAACGTTGCCTTCAACCTTCAGGTGACTTTCTTAACTATGTTGACAAAGACACCCAATTTACTGATCAAAACAGTTCCACCAATTTAGATGACTCTAACGGCAGGGCTATTTGGGCCTTAGGGTATTTAATCTCATTGTTTGACATAATACCTGATGGAATAATATCTGAAGCCAAAGCAATTCTGAAAAGATCGCTTATACATATTGATACGGTAAATTCTACACGTGCTATGGCTTTTGCAATCAAGGGTTTATACTATGATAATTATGCCTTTAAGTGTCCGAAAAACCTTGCTCTTCTGAAAAAGTTGGCCGACCGTTTGGTGCAAATGTTCAGACATGAATCAAAAGAACATTGGAGATGGTTCGAGAGTTACCTTACCTATGCCAACAGCATACTGCCCGAAGCCATGCTGTACGCGTGGTTATTGACCAAAGAACCAATTTATAAAGTCATTGCCATTGCATCGTTTAATTTCCTGTTATCGCAAACCTTTCACGAAGACGGCATAGAAGTGATCTCAAACAAAGACTGGTTACAAAAAGGAGGTAAAGCAGGTCGTTTTGGTGAACAGCCCATTGACGTTGCCTACACAATAATGACGCTGGGTAAATTTTACGATGTTTTTATGGATGAAGCATACCGCGAAAAAATGGATACAGCATTTAACTGGTTTTTAGGAAAGAATCACCTGCACCAGATTATCTACAATCCCTGCACCGGAGGTTGTTACGATGGTTTGGAAGAAAACAATGTGAACCTTAACCAGGGTGCTGAGTCAACAGTTAGCTATCTTATGGCGCGATTAACAATGGAAGGGTATAAGAACTCAGATAACGCGACCCAAAGTAACCATAAGAAATCCACTTATTCTGAAGCCTCAATCACAGCGGGACATACAGTAAGTATCTATGATTGTCAAGGGAAGACTTAGATGGCATTTTTGATATTGACCTTGATGGTATTGAACCTAATATTTACCTGTTGCAGCGCATAGACTTGATGAAGGATGAAATTCCGGTTCTTAGAACAAGCTTCATTTATAGCCTGTTTTATTCACAAATCTTCGTGTCAAACCGCTAAGGCCTACGGAATAAGTCACTTAGTGGAAAAAGTAATAATGTTAATTGTTGCAATCAACATCTCTTATTCTCTTTCAAATCAAATCTTTGCGTCCTGGCGTCCTGGCGGTGTGAAATTATTCAGGCTATAAGTTTCATGCGTGAATCATGTAACTCTTTCCAATAGTTTTGTAACACATTTAAAATTTAAGCAAATTACCTTTGCGGTTAATCTTAAACCTTAATTATGTCACTTTTAACAGTTTTCATTGTATTGATCGTTGCAGGCGTGGCGCTCTGGCTGGTCAATAGTTTCATTCCGATGGACCGGAAAATAAAATCCATTCTCAATGTGGTGGTGGTTATTGTTGTGATCGCATGGCTTCTGATGGAGTTTGGTGTAATTGACTATCTGAAGAATATCAATGTGTAGGTGCTGTGATGCTTTTCTGTTGTGATGCAGTGATACAGTTATACAGTGATGGAGTGATGGATTAATGGAGTAATGCAATGTGTAAATGGTTTAAAAGTCAATTGGCTAATTGGTTGGAGTAATGGAATGATAGAGTTAATAAATCAAAATTCCAGATTTAAGATTCGTAAATCTACAAACCAAAGTTATTTTGAATTTGAACTTTGAGTCCACTCTAAAAAGTTACAAATTGCTGATTTTTATCGTTTTTAACCCCTGACCCCTAAAGGGGAAACGCTAAAAATCAGCAATTTGTAAAAGTCCCCTTTAGGGGATTTAGGGGCAGATTGACTTTTCAGAATGGACTCAACTTTGGATTTTGGGCTTTGGACTTCATCTTTAGTTGATTAGTTAATGGAGTATTCTACTTCTTTGGGCTTGAGACTTGGTACCTAGAATTTGGGTCTTGGCTCTTGTGCCCCCTGCCAATGTGTGAATGTTGTAATTCTTAGATGAAATTATGTAACACATTTTGCTTTTAAAGACTGGAACTTTGTAGAGTAATAATTGTGTTGCAACTGCCCCGCCAGTAGCGGGAAATTAATAACATTCAAAATGTATAAAGTAAGAAGTGAATTTCCCGCGCTAAGTGTGCTGGTTCTTGCAGCTGTTGTATTATTTTCCGTAGGGTGCAAGAAAGATGATACCCCGAACAGAGAAACTGAGTTTGATCTTATGGTGCAGGATGTGCTCGGCGTAACGGGTAAAGCTACTTTTATAGAAACGAGCAAATCAAGCACAACCATAAAAATTGAGTTGTTTGGCTCTCCTGATGGTTCACACCCTGCTGAACTGCGTATGAATTCCGCGGTTGAAGGCGGACTTGTAGTTGTAACTCTTGATCCTGTTGTTGATAACGGTTCAAGTTCAACGAAAGTTACATTAATGACTTATGATGAGCTTATAGCATACGATGGCTTTATCAGGGTTGCGAAAAGTAGTAGTGAACCCAATGTAATTCTTGCACAGGGTGATATAGGTGGCAATGTGCTTACAGCTACCAAAAAAACATATACCTTATCTCCAATGGAATCATTCGGGGTATCAGGTAATGCGTTGTTTGAAGAAAGGGTAAATGGAAATACCCTGGTAACCATCACGCTGATTGGAACTATCGCAGGTGAAACCTACCCTGCAAGCATTAATCTAAGTTCAACTTCCACCATTGGTGGCGGCCCGGTAGTGAATATTCTAAGCAGTGTTAACGGAACAACCGGCATGAGTTACACAAACATCCGGCAACTTGATAGTGGAATTCAAATGACTTATGGGAATTGGATGGAGTATGATGGCCATATCAACGTATATCAGAACTCAATGACTTTCCCAAATATCATCTGCCAGGGAAATATTGGATCAAATTAACATCTTCTAAAAGTCTGAAATTTTACCGCGAAGTCGCTAAGACGCTAATTATTAATTGCGCCTTAGCGACTTTGCGGTTAAAGACTTATCACATCAACGCATTTATAAAAGCGCCTGGTGTATAATTCGGATCCCAAATTACTGATGATAATACCTTTGACAATCCCCGAAGAGGAATGAATAAATTTTGAATTCATTCCATCAGCTTCGCAAATTATGCCAACATGCCCGATTTGTGTATTGTCGTTAAAACCATAAAACACAAGAACATCGCCTGCTTTGAATTCTTCAGGTTTCAGTTTGGGTTGCAGGGAAGTATATTCCTTCGAACTGCGAGGCATATCAATATTGAAGTGTTTAAAAACAAAATAAACAAAGCCCGAGCAATCAAATCCTTTCATGGGGTCAGCGCTGGCATATTGATACGTTGTACCGAGATAGCTTTTTGCGAACGCAACCAGTTCTGACCTGTTAATTTCAGAAGCAATTATTGGCTCGCGATCCAATTCCGCCAATTGTGTTTCAGGCTGCGGTTGTATACAGTTTGCAAACAGTGAAATGAAAGTAACGGATAGGAGTTTTATAAACATTTAAACGATTCTTTTTTCAGACATTAAATTATTGAGTCCACTCCGAAAAGTCACAAATTGCTGATTTTTATCGTTTTTAACCCCTGACCCCTAAAGGGGAAACGCTAAAAATCAGCAATTTGTAAAAGTCCCCTTTAGGGGATTTAGGGGCAGATTGACTTTTCAGAGTGGACTCAATTATTGAATTCATTAGTATCCGGTTAAAATATAGGAGATCGGGCTGTATTAAGGTTGAATTGAATCTTGTCATCCTGAACGCCCGCCTGAATGACGTAGTCGGGCAGGAAGTGAAGGATCTTTATTTGATTGTAGATTAGATTCTTCTCCGCCGCGGCGGAGAAGAATGACAAAAAATAGCAAATTCAGAAGTTTTAAAACGTCCCCCATCTTAAGCTCATTTTGCAATATTTTCAATTTATTCTGAGACTACTTCATTGAAATCTCACCAACTAAAACCTTCAGTTCAGTATTAAATTGCGCCAGCAGCCACAGATAAATGTTTTTAGCTGTGTTTGTGTTGATTAGTGCAGGATCAAAAAAACCAATTATTTCCCGAATTTGGAAATATCAACCACTGAAAGCAGGCAATTCTGTTCATCGCCGGAAACGACGCCTTCCATATAAACATGGCCTAACGGATTATTATCATAACCAAGCATTACCTCGCAGGACTGCTTTTCATTACTTGTAAAAACACTGTTCAGGAAATTATTGAAGACTGCCTTGTATCCATCGGAAATGTATAGTTTAAAGTTACTGCCAACCAGACCAAACCGTCGCTCGCCCAGCATTTCGGCAGCGGTAAAGTTCAGTTCTGCAATCGTACCGTTACTTTCCAGTGTCAGATAACCCAGTGGGGCCAAATCATACAGCATCGTGTATTTTTTCAATGCTGCTTCAGCCGTTTCATAAGCCATGCTCAACTCTTCATTCTGCATTTCCAGTTCAATCTGATGAACCTGCAGTTCGTGCAGCAGTTTTTTCGAGTCGGTTTCCAAAGCATGCTGGTCGGCTATATTTTGTTTTTCTTTTAGCTTTTGTTCCGCTTTAATGCGCAGCGACCGTGCATCTGTAAAATCATGTTCTTCCGTGTTCATAGGTTTGTTATTATTGATTTTCACTTAGTGCGACGTCTGAAGATTCCTGACTTCCTCCTTCCGCCTTCAAAATTATTCCTGTTGCCTGGCTTTCAGTATTCACTAATATACTGGCTGTCCACTCAACGACAGGTGTTTCACTCCCGGAGACTTTCATCTGTAAATTCATTCTGCTATCCTGCAATTCATTCATTATCTCTTTCAGTTCTTTTTCTGTCTTTTTCCGGTTTGGCTCTGATATAAACATTTCCAAAAAGTTTTTGCCCATAGCTTCGGCTCTTTTTACTCCGAAAAATCTACGGGCTTCCTCATTGTATTCCAGCACCTTCCACTTGGCTGACAATTTAATAATGATGTCTTTGTCTGAATCGAAAAGCAAACGCTGAATCTGTTCTGACTCGTTTAATTTTTCCTCTGAGTGTTTGAGTTCGGTGATGTTGATAAAAGTAATAACCAGCCCGTCTATTCGATCGTCGAAAGTGCGGTAAGGCATAATGCGGACTGAGAACCATTGCCCGTTCTTACCTGGAATCTGTCTTTCCTTATACACAAGGGTTCTTAATACTTCGTGCGCATCGTCAACCATTTCGGGATAAATAAGATCGGAAGCCTGATCGGTGAACGGACGCCCGATATCGCTCTTAATAAATTTAAAAATCCTGGTCGCCTGCAGGGTGTAACGACGGATGCTCAAATCTTTATCAAGGAACAGCGTGGCGATATCGGTACTGTTCAGCAGGTTTTTCATATCATTGTCAACCCGCGTAAATTCATCAATCTTGGCCTGAAGTTCCGCATTTACAGTTTGAAGTTCTTCGTTCAGGCTTTGCATTTCTTCTTTTGAACTGGTAAGCTCTTCGTTTGTGGATTGTAGTTCCTCATTTGAAGATTGCAATTCCTCGTTGGCAGATTTTAGTTCTTCCTGCGAAGCCTGCATTTCTTCCACAGAGCTCTGCATTTCTTCGCGGGTATGTTGCAACTCCATTTCCAATTCCACCTCTTTTGAACTTTTTTTCTCGTTCTTCCCCTGCTTTGCAATTGGCCTGAGATTAGTTTTATCGGGCACATTATTAAAAACAATCATCACAGTACCTGATAATGGCTCCGGCTTATCAATGGATCGAATAGTGATGTTCACCGTTTGTGAGCCACCATTTACGCCAACTTTAAGATTACGTAACACAACAGGTTCTTTTTTCCTGATGGCCTGATGGAAGGCAACAGGGAATTCGTTGCGCAAACCCTCCCTTAACATAGAAAATATGTTAAAGTTGGCTTTCCCTACTGCCGGTTCCAGGTATTTCCCGGTACGCCCGCTAATATAAATAATATCACCGGCTTCGTTTACCAGAACACCAGGAGGCGAAAATTGCTGTAATAAAACCTGGTCGGCAAGTGATTGGATATTCTCGGATGGGACAAGAGTTGGTCGAGTATTGGTTTTTTTGGGTTTTTTTTGCGAGAATGATGAGGGAAAATTAAATAATTCAGACACATGCGAATCACCTGAGCGCTTGTAAATTCTATGTTTACCATCAAGGGTTTTAAACAGGTTGATGTTTGAGCCAAGTGATTCTGAACTTCCCAGAAGCATGATCCCGTTGTTGTTCAAGCTGAAATAAAACAACTTCAAAATCTTCTTCTGCAAGTCGGCATCCATATAAATCAACAAATTGCGGCATGAAAGGATGTCAATTTTTGTGAATGGTGGATGCATGATAGTGTTATGTTGTGCAAACACGATCATTTCCCTTATTTCAGTGCTTACACGATAACCATTATCGGTTTTGACAAAGAAACGGCTCAGGCGCTCAGGTGAAACATCGGAAGCGATATTTACAGGATATAGTCCCCTCCTGGCAATTTCAACAGCTTCATGATCGAGATCAGTTGCAAAAATCTGTAATGATACATTACTTTTTGTAGTTGTTTTTTCAAGCGCTTCCTTAAAAATAATGGCCAATGTATACGCTTCCTCACCGGTGGAACAACCTACTGACCACGCTCTCAAATTTGTGCCTGCCGGCGCATTGGCAATGATTTCCTGCAAAATAACATTGCATAGTTTTTCCCAAACGGCAGGATCGCGAAAAAAATTAGTTACACCAATCAGTAATTCCTTAAAAAGAATTTCTACTTCCCTGGGGTTTTCCTGCAGGAAGGTTATATAGTTAGCTATTTTATCAATTTTGTGAACACCCATCCGCCGTTCAATACGGCGATAAAGTGTGTTTTTTTTATACAACGAGAAATCATTACCGGTTTGGTCTCGCAATAAAATAATGATTTTATCAAGTGCACTATTGTCTTTAGACTCCGGGTTATAATTAGCATCCAGCAATGGCATTTGTTTCAAAAACAGCATGAGTTTTTGAGGTAACTCGTCAGCGGGGGCTACAATATCCACCATAACCGACTTAATTGCATTACGGGGCATGCTGTCGAATTTTGATGTGGCCGGATCCTGCACCATCACAATTCCGTTATTTTCTTTTATGGCACGCAACCCTTCGCTTCCATCAGAACCCATACCAGAAAGTATAACCCCAACACTATTCTCTTTGCGGTCGGTGGCAAGCGATCGCAGGAAGAAATCAACCGGAAGACGCAATCCTCTGACTTCCTGCGGCTCAAACAGGTAAAGAACTCCTTTTAAGATGGACATGCTCTTATTTGGCGGTATTACGTACACGCAGTTTGGCCTCACCACCATGCGGTCTTTTGCCTGATGTACTTTCATTCTTGAAACCCGCTGTAGCAACTCCGGCAGCATACCTTTCTGTGTTGGATCCAGATGTTGAATGACAACATACGCCAGACCGCTGTTATCAGGAATGTTTTCAAGAAATTGTTCCAGCGCTTCCAGCCCTCCGGCCGAGGCTCCAATGCCAACAATAGGAAATAATTCAGGGTTGGAACCAGTTGGCTTTACTGTTGAGGCTCCAGCTTTTTTTTGAGATTTGCTGGTCGGCTGAAGTGGTTTTGATTTTGCCATGATCGGATTTTGAAATATAAAATTTCCCGCTGCGAGTAGCATACAAAGCTAGGCGAAAAAAACTGATTAGCAGCTAAATCAAATGTTAAAAGTGAAAAGTAAATGATCCAGGCCTCTCGCCGAAAT